>CALCTE010000047.1 GCA_937893885.1 uncultured Clostridia bacterium
GGATAACGCTCGCCACCTACGTATTACCGCGGCTGCTGGCACGTAGTTAGCCGTGACTTCTTCTGCAGGTACCGTCACTTGCTTCTTCCCTGCTGAAAGAGGTTTACAATCCGAAGACCGTCTTCCCTCACGCGGCGTCGCTGGGTCAGGCTTTCGCCCATTGCCCAATATTCCCCACTGCTGCCTCCCGTAGGAGTCTGGACCGTATCTCAGTTCCAATGTGGCCGTTCAACCTCTCAGTCCGGCTACCGATCGTCGGCTTGGTAGGCCGTTACCCCACCAACTACCTAATCGGACATGAGCCCATCTTTCAGCGGATTGCTCCTTTGATGACTAAGCCATGCGACTCTATCATCTTATGCGGTATTAGCACAAGTTTCCCTGTGTTGTCCCACTCTGAAAGGCAGGTTGCTCATGCATTACTCACCCGTCCGCCACTAACTCAAGGGAGCAAGCTCCCTCTCGTCCGTTCGACTTGAATGTGTTAAGCACGCCGCCAGCGTTCATCCTGAGCCAGGATCAAACTCTCTAGTATTTATTCAACAAGAACCTCTCAGGCTCCTGTTATACTTGAGTTCATCTTAGCTTTCACTAAAAAAATTACTTGTTAAAAAAAGGAATTGTCGAGTTTTGATTTCGTTCTTTGTTCAAACTAATCTTCTCTTCATGTTGTTCAATTTTCAATGTCCAAGCCCCCGCTCTCGCAGGGAGCTTTGCTAGTATACCTCTTTTTTCCTATCTTGTCAATACCTTTTTTGAAAAAAATTGAAAAAATTTTCTTTCCTATTAATTATATAGAGTAAATTCATTCTCTTTTTTTCAAAAAAATCGCAAATTCGGTTATTGATTTTACGATAGCCGTAAAGGAAAAAACTGCTGCCCCAACGAAAAGACACACGGCAAGTCTGCCGTATATTTCGTCCGCATCCCAGATAATACAAATGAGGATAGCCGAAAACACAGCGTCAGCAAAACATAACATCCACCCCTTACCGTTTTTAAGTATGCCCGCCATTATTCCGTATGCAATGCCGAAGAGTGGGAAAAATACGGCGACGCATATACCTAAAAGTCCAAGCCCGTCCGCTTCCAAGCGCATCATATATTTCGAATAGACATAATATGTGCTCACTGCCGTATAGAATATAACACTCCACACTACAAGCGTCAAGGTGCCGCGAGTAAACGGCGCACCGACTTTTTCTCTCATTTTATCACCTCTTTTTGATTCTTTGCCGTTTTTTTGCAAATTATTCTCTTTGCGTATTTACTTTTTTTCATTTTAATGATAAAATTATGCTAACTCTCATTGTGAGGTGAATTTTAATGAAAACGAGCCGTAAATATTTTCCTCTGTTTCTCGCACTTATGCTCGGGGCAGTCGCTTGCGCAGTGCGATCCGCTTTGATGTTTTTATATACCGACGATTACGGCGAATATTCGGGAA
Source organism: uncultured Clostridia bacterium (assembly GCA_937893885.1). Lineage (GTDB taxonomy): Bacteria > Bacillota > Clostridia > Oscillospirales > CAG-272 > CALCTE01. The sequence goes on from CALCTE010000047.1 coordinate 1,448, forward strand.
GCAGAGTTTTGCTCTATCTTCTTTCTGCCGTGCTCATCGCCGCGCTTATATGCCTCTTTGTTGTTACGCGCATGAATACGAAGGGCTACTCGGCGCGCGCAAATTCAGGCGCGGGATTTATACCTGTGTTCGTTTATGCTTGTGCCGGCTTTTTCCAAAGCTTTTCGCTTGTATTTATGGCGTATACCTTCATACAAGGCAGGGCGTTTTTCGAAGGCGATACGAGAATTTCGGCGTTTTTGCTGATATGTGCATCACTGTTTACCGCCGTGCTCTGCTTTATCAAGGCGTCAGGCAAGGAAGCGAAACTTAAAAGATCTCCCTTTTATTCGCTTATGTATATTTTTCCTGTTGCGTGGTCTTTAGTAAGACTTTTTGTTTTATTTATAAACTATTCCGCGATGGCGATATACACGACGGAGAAGCTTCAAATATTAAGTCTTGTAATGCTCACGGTATATTTTCTTTACGAAGCGAGGCTCTACTATTTGCAAAAGCCCCTTTCGCTTTCCGCGTACGCGACCGTATCCGCCGCGACGTTGGTGCTCGTGCCGCTTTCGGCTTTGCCGAGCTTTTTAAAATCGCTCTTTATAAGCCAAAGCGCAAATATCGGAGAGCCCATACTTTGCCTTGTAGAGCTTGCGATGTGTGCCTTTGCAGCCGTAGGCTTTGCAAGCGCGCTTAAAGACAGGAGAAACACCGATGAGAATTGACAAATTTTTAAAGCTTTCGCGAATAATAAAGCGCCGCACCGTAGCAAACGAGGCGTGCGATATGCAGAGAGTAAAAGTGAACGGAAGAGACGTAAAAGCGTCGTATAACGTAAAGCTCGGAGATATTGTGGAGATCGCGTTCGGCGCGAAAAATCTTTCATTCGAGATAACCGATCTTTCCGAAAATCTGCCCAAGGACAAATGCGCACAGATGTATCGCGTAATTGACGGCTGATAAGCCGATAAAGGAGATATAAAATGAAAAAGACCCTAATTGCACTCTTGCTTATAATTTCACTCACGCTTTCCCTTGCAGGCTGCAGCGCCGCACCCGTCAAAGTGGAAACTCCCGAGGGACATAGCGGCGATAACACGGTTATTGAAACGCCTAACGGTCAAAATAAGCCCGACGAGCCCGACCAGCCCATAATTCCCGTTATCCCCGAAGATACCGTCGTATCGGTGATTGCCTGCGGCGACAATATCATACACGGGCCCATCAATACTCACGGCGAAAAGTACGGATACGCTTCCATATATGAAAAGATTGCTCCTCTCGTTGCCGAAAAGGATATTTCTTACATAAACGTCGAGACGCTTATCGGCGGTGACGAATACGGATTTTCGGGATACCCCAACTTCAACTCTACCTCTAAAGTGGGCGAAAACCTCGTGGATATGGGCTTTGACGTAATGAACCTCGCCCATAACCATATGCTTGATGCACCCGGCAGAGACAAGGCTCTTTATCTTCGCAACTGCGCAAAGTTCTTTGAGGAAAGAAACTGCACCCCCATCGGATACTACAGCAGTGAAGCTGATACCGAAAACATACGCATAACCGAAGTAAAGGGTATCAAGATAGCTTGGCTTGCGTATACATACGACGACAATCAGGCGTACGATTTCGCGGCAAGCGAAAACAACTCCTACAATGACTGCTCCGTAAACGGTCACAAGCCGAACACAAGCACGGACGTATATATCCCCTATCTTAAAAAGGCGCTTATCGAAAAGCAGGTCGCTATCGCAAAACAAAAAGCTGACGTCGTCATTGTTTCTGCGCATTGGGGCATAGAGGACAGCTACAGTGCGCCCAACACCGTATTCCCAACTCACAAGATGCAAGATGCATACGGTCAAGTGTTCGCGGACTGCGGCGTTGACGTAGTTATCGGTATGCACCCTCACGTAATACAGAAGACAGAGTGGATCGAGGGTAAAAGCGGAAACAAAACGCTTTGCGCTTACTCCCTCGGCAACCTCCTTTCCCGTATGCTCTGGGGCAGAAATATGATAGGTGCTATGATGGAGTTTGACATCGTAAAGGACGGCGCCACGGGCGAAATACGCATCGAGAACGCGTATATGGTTCCCACGATATGCCAATATAACAGAAGCAGTGCGGACTTTAAGATAATTCCCTTCTCCGAGTACACCGAGGAGCTTGCTGCCGCTCACGGTTGCCACCAGAACGATGCAACAGACCGCAAGAGAGGTAAAGTGTTCAGCTACGAAGCTATAAAAGAAAAAATCGACAAGACGTACGATCCCCAATTTTTGAAAGAAGGCTACGTTGCATAAATAAAGAAAGACTCGAATAGTATTTACTGTTCGAGTCTTTTTTTGGAGGTTTTTATGAAAAAAGCAAAGGAGCCCGTCTCCGCATTTAAGGCGATACTCATTTCTTCCGCCGTTTCACTTGCTCTCGTGTTCGTTTTATGCCTTCTTTGTGCATCGTTCTTGCAAAGCAAGGCTTCCCCCGAAAGCTTCTATAAGATAACGTCCGTTATAGTACCCGCGACAGCTTCCCTGATAGGCGGGCTTTTGTGCGCATTGCTTTCAAAGGGTAAGGGGCTTATACGCGGCTTTTTCGTCGGAATACTAGCGGGGCTTTTGATAAACCTCGTCGGTATCGTGCTCGCACCGAAATCGTCGCCCGATTTTATGGGAATACTTATGCCGTTTATATGCTCCTCTCTTTCGGGAGCTCTCGGCGGTTTCTTGGGAGTAAATCTTATTAAAAGGTGAGGTGTGTATAAGGCAGCCCCTAAACTCACGTCTTCTCGTTTAGGGGAGTCCCTCGTGCTCACGCCGAAAAAACAAGCAACCAACGGTCTCTGTATCCGGCACGCAAAAAATCCCCTGCTTGATGCGCACTCCGTAAGGAAGTGCGCCTCAGTTATATTCACCTGACGGCGAGTGATATTGTTTGCAATAACACTTCACCCGCCGAGAATGGTATTCCTTATTTTCGGCAAGTATATACTGTTCTCAAAGTATGTAACCTACTATGACACTTTCACAAACTGAAAGTGTCATTTTTTCTTTATATAGAAAAACGGAGACTGCTCCTTTACGAACTGTCTCCGCTCACGCGGGGGATTTTTACGTCAATTTATTTATTGAACATAGAAAGCTGTTCAGATGAGGTCTTTGCGTTATGCTTATCTATAAGCGCGTGTATCTTCTTTAAGGGATCAAGAAGTATGCTTACGGACATATCGTGGTTTATCGCACCGATGATGTAAGCTACGTACTTTGAAACGTCGACTTCAAAATACCAATCCTTTTCTACAAGCTCGGGCTTTCTGTAGGTAAGGTTTGTGGACAAAACGCCGTGAAGCACGCCGTCATCGACTGCTTTCTGAAGCTTTGCGACGCCTTCCGTGCAGAGCGCGTACGTGCAACCCGCGAAAATTCTTCTTGCGCCTCTCTTGGAAAGGTCGTAAGCGATATCGAGCATCGAGTCGCCCGATGAGATGATATCGTCGTAGATGAAGATATCCTTGCCCTTAACGTCATTACCCAAAAATTCGTGAGCTACGATGGGGTTTCTGCCGTTTACGATACGCGAGTAGTCTCTTCTCTTGTAGTACATACCCATATCAACGCCCAAAACGGAGGAGTAATATACGTTTCTTGAAATAGCTCCTTCGTCGGGGCTTACTACCATAAAGCTCTCTTTGTCAAGGTGGATATCGCTTTTGTGATTCAAAAGCGCTTTAAGCGTTTGATAAGAGGGGATTACGTTGTCAAATCCCATAAGGGGCGTTGCGTTCTGAACTCTGGGGTCGTGTGCGTCGAATGTTACGACGGAGTGAACGCCCATATTCTGCAGCTCTTGGAGAGCCACTGCGCAGTCAAGAGACTCTCTTGCCGATCTCTTATGCTGTCTTCCGCCGTATAAAATAGGCATTATGACAGTGATACGGTGAGCCTTGCCTTCAGCGGCTTGGATAACTCTTTTAAGATCCTGGAAATGATCGTCAGGGCTCATAGGCACCTTCATACCGAACATATCGTAGGTGCAACTGTAGTTTCCGACATCGCAGAGAAGGAAAAGATCTCTGCCTCTTACGCTCTGCTTCAAAACGGCTTTGCCATCGCCCGTTTGAAATCTGGGGCAGACTGCTTCGATAAGAACGTCATCAATAGTATATGTAGTATTGCCGAGGTCTTCGTAAAGCTTAAGGATACGCTTGCAAATTTTTTCCGTAAGCTCCGGCGAAACGTTAACGGGAATAATGCCAAGGTCTGCGATCTGTTCGTAGTTTTTGTCTTGTGTTTTAAAAATCATTTCTTTTCCCCTAAAAGCGTATTATTCTTTTTATATGCATATTCTACCATAGTTTTCGGGCTTTTTCAACAGTAAAGGCAACGATTTTAAAAAATTTGAGAATAAATTTATTGCTATTTTTCACTAAATGCTATATACTATAAAAAAAGAGGGGCGGCAATGCCGCCCCGCAGGTTTAGGACATGCTGTGATATGCTTCGGCTCTTTTTTCTCTGCTTGAAAAAACGAGAGAAAGGCACCAAAGTCCCGCAAGTCCAACAAGGGTAAAGATGATCCTTGCTACGAAATAAGCACCGTCGGAAAAAATCGAGGAAACGATGTCGAAATTAAAAAGACCTATGCTTCCCCAATTTATTGCGCCGATGGTAACTAAAATAAGGGCAATTTTGTCAAGTGTATACATAAATACTCCGTTTTACGTTTTGTTTTGATTTGTGAGCATTTTTGCTCGATGATAGTATAACCGAAAAGAGAGGAAATAAACATTGAGAGCACGTAAAAAAAAGCACGGCGCTGAAAGACTTGCCGCTTGCGCCGAATTTTTCGTTCAAGATCCCGTATCGCAAAAAGGAAAATGGCGCGAAGTTTTCGAAAATAACGGCGAAATTCGACTTGAGATAGGTTGCGGCAAAGGAAGATTTATCCTTGAAAGCGCGAAAAAATTTCCAAATGTAAATTTCATCGGCATAGAAAAGGTACCGGATATCATTATGCTTGCCGGCGAGAAGCTTAAAAAGGAAAACATTCCTAACGTAAGGCTTATTATGGCAGATGCTGCCTCTCTTTCGAGCTATTTTGAAAAGGGCGAGATATCCAAGATATATCTTAACTTTTCAGACCCGTGGAAAAAGGGAAGGCAGGCAAAAAGAAGGCTTACTTATCACACCTTCCTTGAAAGCTACCGCACGGTACTTCCCGAGCACGGTATAGTGGAATTCAAAACGGACAACCGCCCGCTTTTCGATTTTTCGCTTGAGGAAATGCAAACTTACGGCTGGGAGCTTTCCGAGGTGTGCTTTGATTTACATAACAGCGAGTACGAGAAGGACAATATACATACGGAATACGAAGACAACTTCTCACAGAAGGGCTTTACAATAAACCGCCTTGTCGGACGCGCACCCACGTTTTACGTAGCGCCTCCCGAAAAGAAGAAAAAAGAAACGGAAGATAAGGAGTAATTATGTCAATAATAACAAGAGCGATAACCTCGGACGGAAGCGCGAGGATAATTTTTGCCAACACGACGGATATAGTGCAAAAGGCGATGGAGCTGCACTCCCTTTCAAAGACCGCTACGGCGGCTTTAGGACGAGCTCTTACCGCCGCGTCCCTTATGGGCTCGCTTTTAAAGGATAAAGAAAATTCGCTCACTTTGCAGTTTAAGGGCGACGGCCCCTTGGGAACGGTAATGTGCGTTTCCGACTATAAGGGTAACGTCAGAGGATACGTCGAAAACCCCTCGGCAGAGCTTGCTCCGAACGAAAAAGGCAAGCTTGACGTCGGCGGCGCGATAGGAAAAAACGGGACGCTCTACGTCATAAAAGATATGGGCTATAAAGAACCCTATATCGGTATGTGTCCCATCGTATCGGGCGAGGTCGCCGAGGACGTTACGGAATATTTTGCCACAAGCGAGCAGACGCCGTCCGTATGCTCGCTCGGCGTACGCGTTTCTCAAGAAAAGCGTTGCAAGGCGGCGGGCGGATTTTTGATACAGCTTATGCCGATGGCTGACGAGGAGACGGTTTCGACTATCGAAAGAAATATCGCTTTGATAGACTCCGTATCGGCTATTATCGAAAAGGGCGGCAGAGCAGAGGACGTTATCGCAAGCTGTTTTGCGGGTATCGAATACGAGATGTTCGACGAGTTTGACATCGGATACGTTTGTAACTGCTCAAGAGAAAAATACGAAAAGGCGCTCATAACGCTTTCTGCGGACGACTTTGAGTCGCTCGGAGAAGATAAAGCGCCCATAGAAGCGGTCTGCCGTTTCTGCAACAAAAAATATTCGTTTACTTATGAGTATCTTTTCTCAAAGAGAAAATGAGCTCGTTTTCGGACATAAGCAAAAAAATATTTCCGAAGCTTTGCGTATTTTGCGGCAGAGAGGTCGTCAGTGAAAACGAGTTTGTCTGCGAAAATTGCTCTAGATATCTTGCGCATCTTCAGGGAAGCTTATGCAAGACCTGCGGGCACGCAGTACATTTGTGCGCCTGCAGCGTACCGCCGAATTTGTCGGCGACAAGATTCGTGTTTTGGCACAGCGGCATTATTAAGCGTTACGTCGGCGCGATGAAGGAGAAAAAGTTTTGCGAGCTTTTCGATTACGGAGCGAATCGTATGTATAAACTCATCTCGGACAGCGAATATTATCTTTCGTGTGAGCACATAACGTATGTGCCGAGAGCAGATAAAGCGTTTAAACATATGGGCCTCGACCCTGCTTATGAGCTTGCGATACGCATAAGCAATAAAACCGGCATACCCTTGGAAAACTATCTTAAAAGTGCGGATAAGACATACGAGCAAAAGGAGCTTTCCACAAAAGAGCGCCGCCAAAACGTAAAAGGCGTTTTCTCTATGAAAAAGGGTGCGCCGACACCTTACGGAAAAATAATTTTGGTCGATGACGTAATGACTACGGGTGCAACTGCCCACGAGTGCGCAAAGGTACTTAAAAAGGCAGGTCCTTGCGAGGTAGCGGGGCTTTTTCTTTCGAGAACGCACTGCGAGGAACTGATAAAATAGCGCATACGGCGGAATATGACTTGACATTTTGCGTATAATATATTAAAATATCGGTAAGAAAATCAACTTTTTGGAGGATATTATGGCTGACGCAGCTTACGAAAGCGAAATATTTACACTTACAGACGAGGACGGAACCGAAAGCGAGTTTGAGTTTATCGGAAGCCTTGAGCTTGACGGCAACACCTACGTTGCTCTCGTTCCCGTAGAGGATAACGAGTCGGGCGAATACGTAGTGTTGAGAGTGGAAAGCGACGAAGCGGGCGAAGAAACGCTCGTTACCATCGAGGACGACGAGGAATTCGATAAGGTAGCAGACGCGTTTGAGGACGAATTCATCGCAGAGTTCGACTATGACGAAAACACCGAGTCCATAGGCAAGAAGGAAGACTAATCTTTCGCCTGCTATGTGCGTGATTACGAACTTTTAAAACCCACGAACGAAATACGGAAGCCGAAACCGCTCAAAGATTAGCATTTTCGTCTTCGGGATGCAGACCTCCTGCCTTTTAGGCAGACGTTGGGAGCGCAAAAAAGACGATAGGCATCCACCTGCTTTAAGCAGGGTTTTCATCGGTTCGTAACACGGCAGCGCGGGTGTTGAACAAAAACAAAAACGAGTGCATCGAAAGGTGCACTCGTTTTTTATGTTGTTATCATTCTATCTTCATCAATGCGCCGACAGATTCCAGCGCAGTTTTATATCTAAGCGCCTCCTCTTCGGTGAGATTTTCTTTAATGACTGTTGGGGGATTTTTTACTAAAGCGGCAGCTTCGTCAAGACGTATACCAAACAAACGGATCAATTCTTTGACGATTTTCAATTCTCTTCCTACAGCTAAACTATCATATCTGTCAAAATCGTCCAATATAAGCTTTTTTAACTTATTCGAATTGTTTTCACTCTCTGTTAAGATCTTATTTCCGCAAAAATGGCAAAAAACGGAATCGTTATCAATTTTTTTACCGCATTTTCCACAAAACATTATTGTTTCTCCTTCAGTTATCTATTTTAGACATTTCATCTTTTAAGTCATCGAGCCTTTTTGACAATTGCTCATATTTGATTTTTGCTTCATTTGCTTTTAAAACGCGAACTATTGCAATTGTAATGCAAATACCACCACCCAATACACAGCCTATGGGTAAACTTATATTCCAAGGATAACTTAAATCCAGAAACGGAGCTCCGAATGCACCGAATACAATAAAGAATACAGCCAAAGCGTTCTGCATCTTATCCTGCTTTCTCCGTGAAGCAAATTTCGCCATTTTAGCTTCATCTTCAAGCTCGGCAATACGCTTTTCATATTCCCTTCGGACCTTTAACGATACGGATCTTTCTTCACAAGCCTTACAGATCGAGTCTCCCTCCTCTAATTCTTGTCCGCAATTTTTACAAAATGCCATTTTATTTTCTCCTTTTGTTTTTTTGATAATTATACTCAATGTTTGAGTATTTGTCAATACTCAATATTTGAGTATGATATTATTTTTGTAAATAAATAACGTGTGAGAAACGAAATGGATTACAGAACGAGAATAAGAAACGTAAGGGAAGACAGAGATTTTACGCAAAAGCAGATAGGCGAGATTTTAAGCAAGAGCCAACAGGGGTACAGCCACATCGAGTCGGGCAGAGCCGAGCTTAAGATCGAAGACTTAAAGATTTTGTGCGAATTTTATAATTTATCGGCTGACTATATGATAGGTATTACAGATATTGAAAAGAAATTAAAATAAAGGGCGTATAATAGGCAGTCATTTTTTATTGCTTTTCAATATCCGTAATTTCTCACAAGCAAAAAATCAGAGGCAGTGCCTCTGATTTTTACTATTTCCTGTTGCTTACGGATGGCGGATAGCCGTAGAATTTTTTAAACGCCTTTCCGAAATAAAGCGGATCGTTATATCCCACGAGGTACGCTACCTCCTTTATCGAGTAGAAATCGCCGTTTTCAATTATCGCTTTCGCGTATGAAAGCCGTCCCGCCGTAACGTAATCGTTCGGCGTCATATTAAATCTTTCAACAAAAAGCTTTCTGAAATACGTATCCGATACTCCGCAAAGCAAGGAAAGCTTCTCTATCCTGAAATCGCCCTTATACATATTCCTTTTCATATATTCGACAGCCGGTTCAATTACGGCATTTTTGCGCTTTTGCGCGTCGCTTAAAAGCTCCGAACGCTTTACGTGGGATATAAGCTCGTAAAAAAGCGCGTAACACTTATACCTGTCGCTCTCATCACCGAAGTTCCACAGTTCCGAGAAGCTTTCTGTTATATATTTTACATTATAAAAGTCGGACAGCGAATAGACCTTCGTCGGAATATCGACGTTTTCCGCCGTGAAATTTATAGACGTATACAGATTTTCGCTTTGCGGCGGCGTTATAAAGCTATAGGTCGCACCTTTGGGCACAAATATCATCTCGCCCTCGTTTACGCATATCGTTTTATCTCCGAAAATATACTTGCCACAACCTTTTATCCTTATTATAAATGCGTTCATTTGGCGCCCGTCCACCTTAAAGGCACTTCGGCTTGCCTTATGAAACGATGAGATTATCTTTACGTTATCCAAAAAAACACGCTCCTTGCATACCCGTTTTTCCTCATTGTA
>CALCTE010000048.1 GCA_937893885.1 uncultured Clostridia bacterium
GTATTCTGCGCTTCGTCGAGGATAACTACCGCATCGTTCAAGGTACGGCCACGCATGAAGGCGAGGGGAGCAATCTGAATGATGTTCAGCTCCATATATTCCTTCAACTTGGCGGCAGGAATCATATCCTGTAACGCATCGTACAACGGTTGCAGATACGGGTCAATCTTGTCCTTCATGTCACCCGGCAGGAATCCGAGTTTCTCGCCTGCTTCCACCGCCGGACGGGTGAGGATGATGCGGGAGACCTGCTTTTGCTTCAGAGCGGTGACGGCCATGGCAACGGCCAGGAAGGTCTTTCCCGTGCCCGCGGGACCTGTACATATAACGACGGAGTTTGACTTTATCGCGTCCGTATACGCCTTTTGTCCGACAGTCTTGGGCTTTATCGGCTTTCCCTTTGCGCTTATGCATATACAGCCCGAATCAAAGCTCAAAAGTCCTTCGGTGTTTCCCTCGTTTACCATTGAGATAACGTAACGCACATTTTGCTCCGTAAGGCTACCGCTTACTGCCGCCATCTTCGAAAGATAGCCTATGACCTCGGCGGCTTTTTTTACGCCCTCTTCATCATGCCCAGACACAACTATCTCATCGTGAAGGTTTCTACCCGTTACGCCATATTCATTTTCTATTATCTCCATATTCCTGTCAAACTCGCCAAATATGGCAGCAGTGAGACTGAGATCGCTTACTTCAATATTGCGCTGTGTCATATAAATCTCCATTATATATAATTATCCAATAATACTTTATCACAAAACGTATGTGATTTCAACATATTTTTAAGTATTTGTCGGCGTTTTAAGCACTTCAGCCAAAGAAAATTTTACTCTTCCAAAATTTGCCTGAATAAACGAAGCTTGCTTGCACAAAATAACCGTGAACAAAGGGAAACCAAAGTTCAAAATGAATATTTAAGGAGTCATACAAAATGGCAAACAGTAAGAGCAAGACACTTGTTCCCGAAGCAAGAGAAGCTATGGACAAGTTCAAAATGGAAGCTGCTTCCGAAGTCGGTGTAAACCTCAAGCAGGGTTACAACGGCGACATCACTGCAAAGCAGGCAGGCTCTATCGGCGGTCAGATGGTTAAGAAGATGATCGAGAACGCCGAGAACGCAATGAAGAACAAGTAAGCAAAGCCTTTTAAAATAAATCGGTCTCGGAATTTTTCCGAGACCGATTTATTTGTTATAAAATCTTGCTTTTGGGGAAAATCCGTGCTACAATAATCGTGTATTCTTGGAAAGCAGGACGAAATATGGAAACGAAAGACATCTTAAAAGAACAATTTGACGTGTTGTGGGGCGCTTATTTAGACAGAATGATGCCGTTTTTCAAAGATCCCGCAAACGAACGAGTAGAGCCCTTCAAAATAGCGGACAGTCTTTATTACGTGGGAGATAAAAGAGTGTGCATACACCTTATAGATACCGACGACGGACTTGTTCTTATAGATTCGGGCTATTTCGGTGCGGAATATCTTCTTATAGAAAGCATTTGGCGTGCAGGATTTGACCCTAAAGACGTCAAGTGGATAATCCACACTCATGGGCACTACGACCATTTTGGCGCATCAAAGCTATTTAAGACAATGTACGGCACAAAGCTTGCCATCAGCAAAGTCGATGCCCAGGCTTTAAGAGAAAAACCGAGCCGTGCGCATATAACCGAGGAGCTTTTTCCTTTTGCAACGATACCCGAGTTTGATTACGAAATAGAAGACGGAGAAATTCTCAAATTCGGCAACGTGAATATACGCTGTGTGCTCACCCCCGGACATACGCAAGGCGTAATAAGCCTTTTCTTCGATGTTTCTTACGGCGGTAAAACGTATCTTGCGGGCTTATACGGCGGTGCGGGTACCAATGCTATCACCCTCTCCTACGCAAGCTATAACGACCACCCGCTTGATTGTGACAGACAGATGCTTTCATCCGTGGAGAAAGTATGGGGCGAAGCGGTATCGATACATTTGGGTAACCACCCCGCAAACAATCATACTTTAGAAAAGCGGGAAAAGCAGCTTCGGGAAGGCGGAAATCCCTTCATTTCGTCAAACGATTGGCGTGAATTTTTAACAAATCTCAAAACAGAAACCGAAGGTATCATAAAAAGCAACGATAAATTAAGAAAAGAGCTTGGTATTTAAGGAAATAACACAAAAAGCAAATCCCGTTCTCGCAAAGAGAACGGGATTTGCTTTTTTACTTTTAAATAAACACGTCCATTAAGACGTTGCCATCTCCAATATAAAACTCCTTGCTTTCGCAGGCATCTTCGCTGTAGATATCGATTCCGTTTTCGTGTCTCGTGCTGTTATATATTATAAAAGGCACGGGCTCGTGCGTGTGAGTTCTTCTCGATACGGGCGTGGGGTGGTCAGGGCTTACCATGATTTTGAAGTCATCGCCACTTGCTTTAAGGTATTCATAAACCGGGCCGAGAATATGCTTATCTATAAGCTCGATGGACTTTATCTTCTCATCAAGGTTTGCGCCGTGTCCGCTCTCGTCCGGAGCCTCGATATGCACGTAAACGAGGTCGCTTCCGTTTTTGAATGCTTCTATCGCGGCAAGTCCTTTGCCGACGTAGTTCGTTCTGAAGTTACCCGTCGCACCCTCAACGTCAATAACGTCCGCACCCGCACATACGCCTATGCCTTTTATAAGGTCAACTGCGGATATTACCGCCATCTTTTTTCCGTATTTTTTGTAAAAATCGGGGAGCTGAGGCTTTTTGCCGGGGCTCCACAGCCAAATTGAGTTTGCGGGATTTTTACCCTCGGCTATGCGCTTTCGGTTTACGGGGTGATCCTTGAGTATATAGTAGCTTTCTTCCATGAGCTTTCTATACACGTCACCTATTCTTCCTACAGGCAGATAGTCCCCTATCCTCTTTCCGAGTATATCGTGAGGACGGTTGAAGTTATACGCGCCGGGGCAATTCTTCCATATAAGGCAATGGCGATAGCTTACGCCCGTAAACCAACGTCTGTCGCTTGTCGCAAAGGCATCGTTTACCGCTTTTATGAGCTCGTCTGCCTCCTCTGTGGAAATCTCACCGGCGCTGTGATCAACTATCGTGAGATCCTCGTACTTACCGTCGCCCGAAAGGGTGACAACATTCGTTCTGAAGGCGGTGTCGTCTTCGTACATTTTAAGTCCCATACTCATCGCTTCAAGCGGGGAACGTCCTTTGGAATAAATGAGGGGATCGTACCCCATTACCGAGAGGTTTGCCGTATCGCTTTCGGGAACCATCGAGGCGGGCACGTGCTGTACCATACCGCAAAGGCTTAATTTTGCAAGCATATCCATATAGGGCTTGTGTGCTACTTCCATAGGGGTCTTTCCCGAAAGTTCGGGAATCTTGTAATCTGCCATACCGTCGCAGAGAATTACCGCGTATTTCATAATCTAATATCCTTACTGTAACAAAAAATGTGTGGAGGCGGCTGTAACTACCGTCCAAAGAATCTGCAAAAGTATCGGGTAAAGCGCGTAGGTTGCGCCAAAGGTACCCGCGTTTAAAAGAAGCGCCATAATGACGATGCCGATGATAAGCGACAGCGCGCAAGTGAGCAGGTGGAGCTTCCTTAAAAAGCGTATTCTGCTTGATAAGAACATTGCGGAAAGAAGCGCTTTCGATCCGCCTCTTGCTCCCCTTGAAACGGCAGGGCAGCTTTCGCTTTCCGTTATTTCCGATACCTGTTCGCCAAATTTAAGCTTTACAACCTTAACTGGATATTTTTTGAGGTTTAAGGACGTTGCTAGAAGGCTGTCGTCTATGTTCGGGTCAAGCGTCCTAAGTCCTATATAAATACCCGCGCTGTCCGCTTTTTTAAGCAAAGCGGCAAATTCCGTGTCCATCGTATACTTTATGTAAAACTTCGCCGCAAGGTGTCCGTCGTACGCCATATACATAATTCTGCCACCCTTAGACTCATAAACGGCATCGCTCTCAATGGATTCCGTTAAAAAGCCTTTTTCGCGAAGGAAGGTGGATTTTCCTACCGTTACGAGCTTTCCGTCGGCAAGCATCGTAAAGCCGTTTTTCTCGACGCTTACGAATTTTATGTCGGCACAAGCTCCCGCACCGTCGGCATCCGCACTTTCGAATACGTCCTTCAAAGGTCCGCCCAGACGTGCAAATGCTCCCGATGCATAGTATATGATGTGGTCGATACGGTTGTTTTCATAAATGTAAATATTATTGACCTTGATACCTGCGGAAGGGAAAACGTCGCTGTCGTTGAAGCTCATAACGCCTGCGCTTGCAAGTTCTTCTACGCTGTCGTAGCCAAGCAGTGCCGTGCCGTTTTTCTCTAAAATGGACTGCGCCCTAGCAAGAGGTTGGCTTGCCGCGGCAAACACCGAAAGCGGCATACAGAGAAGGAGGCTTAACGTAAAGGTGTGGAAGCAAGCCGCTCCGCCGTTTTTGATGCTTATTAAAGCAAATACGACGCTTACGGCAAGAGACGCCAAAACTATGTATTTGGTGTAGTTTTCCACTTTAGACGGGCTATGTAGCTTTGCCATAACGCCGTTTATAAACTTCGTTTTGGTTACGCAGTACATATCCGCACTGTCTTCGTCCGCATAGTCAGAGAAAACTTTTTCCTCCGAAGAGCCGTCGGGAATACGACTGCTTGTATATTTAACTGCCTTGCCAGATGCAATTCTGAAGGCTGAAAGTCTTGTTTTGAGATTCAAAAATTCATACGCAAGAGCCATAATAAAGCCGAGAGCACATACGCTGTTATAAAGGCAGACCGTGTTTTGCTTGGTGCAGGTGAGAATGGTTATTACGTCGTGAAGGATCACCGCGACAAAAGCGACGAGCGTCACTGTTTCGGGAGTAAGTTTTCCCGTAAACAGCGAAGAAAATCCTCTACCGACCGTTTTATTGTTTATGAGCACGATAAAAAGCAAAAGCTGCATCTGAAAAAGCGTATAAACAACGTTATACTCCGGCGGCATTAAAAACGACGGCAGCAGCTTTACGTTAAGTACGGGCACAAGATCTACGTAGAAAAGAAGCAAAGCGATAAATACCGTCGCGACCATACGAATCAAGACCGAATTGTTATCCCTGCCGAACGCGGACAAGAATCTCTTGTTTTGGTCTACGCTCGTATACTCGTCGCCCGTGTAGACGTTCTCTTTGCTTTTTTTCGTCTTTTCCGCAAGGCTTGCCAAAACTTCTTTAAGTTTATTGCCGACGGCGCTTTCATTTTCCGCTTGCTGTCTGTCTTCAAACGCCTTTTTAAGCTCCTTTGAGCCGACTCTTCTCGTCTCTTCGCTGATGACAAACTCAGTCGTCGCTTCTCTTAAAAGCTCCTCTGCCGCATCGGGTATGCCTTTTTCGGCATTTTCCGTTTCGCGCATATCCGAAGCGTCTTTAAGCTGCCTTGCGAAGCTGTCCTCTCCCGCACTGTATACGTCGGGATTTTTGAGTTTTCGGAAAGTATTGGTTATTCTTTCGCGAAATCCGTCACTCTCGCCGTCGCTTTTCTCCGTAACAGGCTTCATTATAACGGTCTTTTCAAGCTCGTTATCTTTTGGTATGTCCTTGAGCTGTTTGGAGTTATCCTCGACAGCCTCGTTAAGACTTGCCAGAAGCTCCTCAAAGCTTATGTTTTCGTTATCCTTCATATCTCTCACCTTTCAAGATATTTTTCACTTTATCTGCATATTCTTTGCCGCGTACAACAGTATTCCCGCGGAAGCGGAAACGTTAAGAGACGATACCTTTCCGTACATAGGGATAGAAACGGTATAATCGCACCTTTCCTTAACGAGCTTGGATACGCCCTCTCCCTCGTTTCCGAGGACTATGGCAACCGCTCTGTCAAAGGGCGCTTTTGTATAGTTTTCACCGTCCATATCGGCGCAAAACGTCCATATGCCCTTTTCCTTTAAGGATTCCACGGTAGAAGCGATATTAGACACCTTCGCCACAGCCATATGCTCAAGAGCTCCCGCCGAAGTCTTGACCGCTACGGGCGAAAGCCCTGCACTGTGGCGCTTCGATATAATCACGCCGTGAGCGCCTGCCCCCTCCGCGCATCTTATTATCGCGCCGAGGTTACGAGGGTCCTCTATGCCGTCAAGCACCGCTATAAGCGGCTTCTCTCCCCTTGCTCTTGCAATCTCGATTATATCGTCTACGCTGCAATATTCCTTTGCCGCGCAAAACGCAACTATGCCCTGATGGTAGCTTCCGCCGCAAATCATATCAAGCTTTCTTTTATCCGTATCTATAACGGGTATACCCCTTTCTCTCGCTTTCGCGATAAGGGGTATCACAGAGCCCTCTCTCTGTCCGCTTTGAACAAGGAGCTTGTCCACCGTCGTATCCGTAGACAACAGTTCCTTTACGGCGTTTCTGCCCGCGACGAGATTTTCGGCAGGCTCTTCCCTTTTAAAATTTTCTTTCTTGTACTGTGCCATATCTTCCTCACAAACTCAAAGGTCTAATATATCGGAAAGTATTCTGTTTGAGATATACATTCCCTCTCTCGTTAAGCTGTATCTGCCGTTTTCTTTCGTGACGTAGCCCTGGAAAACGTAGGGCGCGAGCTTGTCGAAATACAAAGAATCGAATTCGACGCCGAATTTGTTATAAAACGTATCTGTGCTTATGCCCTCCGCAAGACGAAACCTTAACATCACGTACTCGCCTATGCGGTTTTTGGGATATATCTCCATATATTCGTCTAGCACTTCGCCTTCATTGTCGCCGCAAAAAACATCGATATCTCTCTTGTACGAGAATCGCTTATTTGCAAAATACGAATGTGCACCGGGCCCAAGACCGATATATTCGTCGCAGTTCCAGTATTTTAAATTGTGGCGGCTCTCGTGTGAGGGCTTTGAGAAATTCGATATTTCGTATTGTTTATAGCCGAGGGCTTCAAGACGCTCTGCCGCCGCAAAATACATATCTCTTTCCGTGTCCTCGTCGGGAAGCGGGAGAATATCCTTGTATCTGTCAAAGTCCGTTCCCTCCTCGATGGTAAGCCCGTAAAGAGAAACGTGGTTTACGTTTTCGTACCTCGTTAAAAGTCCGATGGTCTCCAAAAGCGACCGTACAGTCTGATGAGGTATGCCATACATAATGTCGACGCTCACTTCGGGTATCTCTGCGTCTTGTGCCGCTTTAAGCGTTTCAAAAAGAGTCGAAGCCTTATATATGCGCGTAAGTCCCGTGAGCTCATCGTCGAATGCGCTCTGCGCGCCGACCGAAAGCCTCGTCATTCCCGCCGCCTTAAGCTTCTTTAAGTCGCTGAAAGTTACGGTGCCGGGATTTGCTTCGACGGTAATCTCGCAATTTTTTGTGAGTCTGAATTTCTTTTGAAGGCTCTTTATGAGCTTTATGAGCTTCGGCGTATCAAGGCAGGTAGGTGTGCCGCCGCCTATGTAGACCGTGTCGACGTCTCTTTGCGCGCACTGCATCGCATAAGAATCTATATATGTGTCGAGAGCTCTTAAGTATTTATCCTTCTTGCCGGCGCTTTGCTCCATTGAATAAAAATCGCAATAGGCGCACTTTCTGACACAGAAGGGAATGTGTATATACAGTCCTAAATTATCCATAAGCTTCTCCGATCACTCGTCATCGTCAAGTTTTAACACCGCCATAAACGCTTCGGGCGGCAAGGATACGCTTCCGAAGGAGCGCATACGCTTCTTACCTTCCTTCTGCTTTTCAAGAAGCTTCTTCTTTCTCGTTATGTCACCGCCGTAGCACTTGGCGAGAACGTCTTTTCTTATTGCCTTCAAGGTCTCTCTTGCAATTATCTTTCCGCCTACAGCCGCTTGTATGGGCACCTCGAAAAGCTCTCTTTGCATATTGTCCTTGAGCTTTTCGCATATCTTTCTGCCCCTTGCGTAAGCCTTGTCCGCGTGAACTATGAACGAAAGTGCGTCCACCTGCTCACCGGATATGATGATGTCAAGCTTCACAAGCTTCGATTCCTCGTAGCCCCCAAGCTCATAGTCGAGGGAAGCGTATCCCTTCGTCCTTGATTTGAGAGCATCGAAAAAGTCATAAACTATTTCGTTTAACGGCAAGGTATAATGCATCTCGGTACGCGTCGTGTCAAGATAGGTCATATCCTTGAAAACGCCTCTGCGGTCTTGGCAAAGCTCCATTATGCCGCCAACGTATTCCTTTGGAGTAATGATGCTTGCGTTTACCACCGGCTCCTTTGCAGAAAGGATATCGTCTTGTGCGGGATAGTTCGAGGGATTGTTTATGCGGATAAGCCCCTCGCTCTTCGTTTCAAATTCATATATAACGCTCGGCGCGGTCGTGATAAGCTCTATATTGAATTCTCTTTCAAGCCTTTCTTGGATTATCTCCATGTGCAAAAGCCCCAAAAATCCGCAACGGAAGCCGAATCCGAGCGCCTGAGACGTCTCGGGCTCAAATACAAGCGACGCATCGCTGAGCTTCAATTTTTCCAAAGCGTCGCGAAGATCTCCGTAGCGTGAGCCGTCGGCGGGATATACGCCACTGTATACCATGGGGATTACGTTTTTATAGCCTTCAAGTGCTTCGCTTGCGGGGTTTGTCGCCAATGTGACGGTATCACCTACGCGTGTGTCGCCTACGCTCTTGATGCTTGCTGTTATATAGCCGACCTCGCCCGCCGTGAGTTCCTCACAAGGTTCAAGTCCGAAGGGGCGCATATAGCCGACGCTTACTACGTCAAACTCGGTCTTTCCTTCCATAAAGCGTATTCTGTCGCCCGCCTTTACGCTGCCGTCGAATATTCGCACATACACGACAACTCCGAGATAAGAATCGTAGTACGAATCGAATATAAGTGCCTTCAAAGGAGCGTTTTCGTCGCCCTTGGGTGCGGGAACGTCGGTTACGATGCGCTCTAAAACGTCCTCGATGTTAGTGCCCATCTTTGCCGAAACGGCAGGGCAATCCTCCGCGATGATACCTATT
>CALCTE010000049.1 GCA_937893885.1 uncultured Clostridia bacterium
GTTTTTCGTTTCGGTATTAGTATCTGTATTGGTGTCAGTATCTGCATCTGTATCAGTATTGTTTTCAGTTTGAGTATTGTCGCCGCTAATGATCTCACCGCGTACGTCCTCGTCTTTCTTGTCGCCGAAGCAAGAGCAAAGGCTAATAAGCAAAAAAGCTGTCAATAATAAGCATAGTAATTTTTTCATAGATTTATCTCCTTTTTAAAATAATAATCTGAATACCTGATATGCCGTTGCGCTTAAATTAGCATAAGCGTTTTTGGTGTCAAGGGCCTCCTCTAAAGTCGTTATGCCTCGTAAAATAGGAAAGTATGCGTCTATTCCGTGCTCGTTACATAACTCAGCACCGTCCGTTACGCAACCCGAAAATGCAATTACTTTCTTACCGTATTTTTTAGCAAGTCTTGCAACGCCTATCGGCGCTTTTCCCATAACGGTCTGTGAGTCAAGTCTCCCCTCTCCCGTCACGACTATATCGGCGTTCTTAATATCGTCTTCTATCCTTATTTCATCTAAAACGATTTCGACACCTGATTTCAAAGTCGCATTCGTAAATGATAAAAACGCAAATCCAAGACCTCCGGCCGCGCCCGCGCCTGCAAAGTCTTTATCGGCTTTATCAGAAACAGTCTTTGCTATCATAGCATAATTTTCAAGCCATGCGTCCATATCCTTTATCATTTCGGGTGTAGCCCCCTTTTGAGGACCGTACACAGCACTGCAACCACTTTCACCGCAAAGCGTATTAGTGACGTCGCAAGCAATATTAAAACTGCATTCACAAAGCTCGGGGATAACCTTATCGGTTTTGATTTTACACAGAGACTTAAGTCCTTTTGCACCTAAAGCTATGGGAGCATCGTCTTTATCCAAAAACTCATAGCCGAGAGCTGTGAGCATACCTACACCGCCGTCGTTTGTTGCGCTTCCGCCTATACCGATGATAAAGCGTCTTGAGCCTCGTGCTATTGCATCTTTGATAATTTCTCCGACACCGTAGGTCGTGGTCTCTAAAGGATTTCTTTCATCGGGAGAAATAAGGGTTATTCCCGCCGCCGACGCCATTTCGATAACTGCGGTGTTACTTTCTTTTAAAACACAGTATTTTGCCATTATCGGCTTTAGCAAAGGCCCCCTTACATTGAGCTCTACCACCTCGGAAGCAGAGCTTTCCGCTAATGCTTCAACCGTGCCCTCACCGCCGTCAGCAAGCGCCTTTACCAAAACCTCTGCATCGGGTTTTAATCTATGAATCGAATCTTTTACGGCATTACCTGCCTGCAAAGATGAGAGACTGCCTTTAAACGAATCTATCGCAATAACTATTTTCATTTTGTATTCCTTTCACTGTACGCCTTAATTATAACATACTTTTCCGAAAATTACAATATAAATACGATATTTATGTCTACCAAACAAACGGTATCAAGCGAAATTTCACTTTTTGTTTATATTCACAGTATCCCTCAAGCTCGTCTTCAAGAAGCTCCTCTTCGTACTTTATACGTTTTGCTATTATAAAAGGATATGCAAGAAATATGATAAATGAATATACCGAGCCAAGCACGATAGGCATTAATAAAAACAACAATAGAGTCGCACTGTACATCGGGTGTCTTACGACTGCGTAGAGCCCTGTATCTATCACCTTCTGGTTTTTCTCCACCTTTACCGTTCGGGAAAGGTACGTATTCTCGCGTAACACCTCCGCGTAAAGAATGTAGGAAAAAAGAAACAAAAGCGCGGCAGCAACGGAAATTCCCTTCGGAAGTACGTACCACTCAAAACGAACGCCGAGTCCTGCAATGATAAATCCGCAAAAAAACATAAGCGCACTTGATTTTACAACTATACTCTGCTCTTTCTGCTTTTCTTTGGCATCAAGTCTGCTTTTTAACAATGCGGGATTTTTGAACATCATTACGATTCCCGCAAAAAACATAGGAACAAAAAGAATGCCCATAAAGAGTAAGCCGTTAAAATATAAAAACGTGCCTGCGGGTAAGAAAATAAGCGCCCCGACCAAAACTACGCCAATAGTAAATTTTGCTATTGCTCCGAAAAATAATCTGACCGTCATAGTATTTCTCCGTTTTATGCTCTGAGTATATAATTGTTTAATTTATTATAGCAAAGATCACTTCTCTTTGCAATAGGCGTAATAAATCACCCTGCCGAAATTTGACAGGGTGATCGTTAAATTATAATGCTCTTATAGAATCTACGGGCTTCTTCTTTGCGGCGTTATATACCGGCAAGAAGGTAGCTACTACGATAGTTACTATAGCAATAGCAACAAGTACGAGGATAGACGGAATACCGAACACAAATACGGAAGCTCCTAAATCTGCTGAGTATTCGTTGTTTATCATATTGCAAAGTCCGTAGCTTGCGAAACACGAAAGAATAACGCAGATAAGACCTATAACAAAAGACTCTGAGAAGAATATCTTAAATACGTCAAAGCTTCTTGCACCAACAGCGCGCAAAATACCAATCTCGCGTTTTTTGTTCGAAATAGATACGGAAATAAAGTTAGAGAGTAACAAAGCCGCGAATATTGCAAGTACCAAGCCTACGTAAAGGAAGACTTTAGAAAGATCCTTTACGAAGTAATCGACCTGCTTTAAGGAGCTGACAAAGCCGCCGCTCATCATAATACGGCTTGAATCCTCGCCAAATTCTTCGTTTCCATATATCTCCCAATAAGCATCAATCTTATCTTCGGGCACGTTTCCCGGAAGATAGATCATCGAATAGATCGCATCGGGAGATTCCACATAGTTTGTCTCGGAATCCATATAGTCGGGTATAGACATTCTCTGCTCTTCCCATAAAGCTTCAGCCTTTTCATCCTGAATATAGTAGGTCTGTTCGTAACGTTCACTTATGTTTTTGTAAAGTCCTACAACTTGATATTCCTGAACGTCACCCAAGAAAGCTTGATTGCGCTCATCAAAGACGCGAATACCAACCGACAAATCAAGCTTTGCTTCCTTTGCGGCGTTCAAAAGCTCCAACATAAGCGATTCATATTGCTCATCTGTAAACGGAATGAAATTTGCATCATCTTTTTCATCAATCACTTCATAAATTCCGCCCTCAGATAATTGCCAGCATTTACTTGTAAGCTCATTATATTTTTCGCTTAAGTCGTAATCTTCTTTTTCATAAAGGGCACTTGCAGTTTGGGAGAACATATCGGCAAGATATGTAAGAAAAGCATTATCAGGAAGCAATATCTCGTTTTCCGCAAGGGAGGTTCCATCTTTGGAGATAGCGTAAACTTTCTGATTTTTAGGAAAAGCGGAAACGCCGTTATAAAGAGCATTACCGTATTCGGGAATCTGATATTCGCCGTCGTTCTTGATACCCGCTGCTATGCGCATATAAATTTCTTTACCCTCTTTGTAAGGGCTGTATTCATTCGCGTACTCCTCTATCTGTTCTTCGGGAACAAAAACGACTGTGTGAAGGCTCGATTCCATAAGTGACATAAATCTACTGATGATCGTATAGTCGTTTGTATTTTCTTTTAGTACGTCAAACTCAGTCGGTATCTCACCGCTATCGAAAATGCCGACTATCATGAACTCTCTGCCGCTTAATGAAATGGTTTTTCCGATAAGCATATCGCGGGAAGTTATATCAAGTGCCGTTCCGGTGCTATCGTAAGTACCGCAAGCAACCAACATATCCGCAAAATAAGAGGATATAGCCATCTCGCCTTTTTTGTAAGGATATTCGCCTTGCAAGTTCTCACGTAGGCTGTTACCCTCGGGTATATAAGCAAAGGCGCGAATGTAATTATCCCAATATGAACCTTGCATTTTACGAACATTGAAGCTTGCACCGTAATCGAGCGCGCCGAAAGCATTACCGTTCATCTTAGAAGCAATATCGTTTACTTCTGCTAAAGTAAATCTTGTTTGGTTCCAGCTATCAAATGAATGTTGTTCTTCTCCGTATGTATACCACGTATTCTTCGTTTCATATTGTTTACTTAACTGTACGGCACGAATCTCACTATCACGCGCTGTCTGTCTAAACGTCGCCTCACTATCGTAGAAATTGAGCGTACTGAGTAAGCCAAACAAAACAAATGCAACGCTGCAAAGCAGTACGGTAAAGAACAGTCTGACAGGCTTTGAGCGCAAGCCTGAAACGCCGATCTTGAAAGCGTGTCGAAGGGGTAATTTTGAACGAATAAAGCGACTGTCTTCTTTTGTGTATTGTTTTTTGGGTGTCACCGACGGATCTGTCTGCCTAAACACCTCCATCTGCCCTTCATCTGTAATTCTCGCGGCAGTTTTAAAGGTCTTGACGGATTTTTCATCGGTAGCGATAACAACATCTTTATCCGATTTTTTTAAGAACTTTTTAATATTATCAAAATCGTTTTCAGAAAGATCTACTCCCTTTTTAATGCAAAGGACATCGCCTATAACCTGCAAATTCGAAGATATTTCCTCCGCTTCGGCGTGAGTTTTGCTTACGTCGGAGAGAATCTTACCGTCGGAAAGCTCTATGATGCGATCACCGTACTGCTCGGCAAAATCACGGTCATGAGAAACAACGATGACAAGCTTTGTCTTGGAAAGTTTTTTCAATGTATCAAACACTTGCTTTCCCGTGTTTGAGTCAAGTGCGCCCGTGGGCTCGTCAGCCATAATGATCTCGGGCTTTTTAACCAGCGCTCTTGCTATAGCAATTCTCTGTTTTTGACCACCGGAAAGAGTGTTGGGCTTACGCTTTGCATAACCCGTAAGGTCTACCTCCTCCAAAAGTGCAGAAATTGCCGCCTTATCCTTAGGCTTGCCCTGCAATTCAAGCGCGAGTGCAATATTATCCTCTACGGAAAACTCGTTTAAGATGTTGTATTCCTGAAAAATAAAGCCTATAAAGGTGTTACGGTAGCTGTCAAAATCACTTTGCGTAAAGTCTTTACTGCTTCTCCCCTTTACTATGATCTCGCCCGACGTAGGACTGTCAAGACCGCCGCAAACGTTAAGAAGCGTCGATTTACCGCTACCGGATTTACCGAGAAGAAATACCATTCCCGTTTCGGGAAACTGCAAGGATACGCCGTCAAGCGCGTGAACAGCAGCGCTGTTTTTGGTTTTGTAGATCTTTTTTAAGTCTCTTACTTCTAACATAATACTCCCCCTATTGTTATAAAGTAACCGTGCCATAATTATAGCACGGTTTAATTGAAAATTCAATACTAACAAAAAATCCGCCCGAATTTTTCAGGCGGATAATTTTGCGTTATAAAGTCAACAATTACTTGTTGTCCTTAATAGCAGCTTGTGCTGGTATCAGCAAAAGAAGGAAAATATAATATATATTAAAGATAAAACTATAAATTTACTGAATAATCCTTCTTAAAACCGTGTGCTCCGAAAATTTGCCACTTTCCTACGCCCAATCGTTGTAAAATAGCATTTCTTTCCTCTGAACATAATTTGGGGTCTGTATCAACAGATGTCATTAGTATTGGTGCATATTTATTATATTTTTCCTGTTCAGCTGTAAGACCATGCGTGTTGATATAAATATCTCCTGTAATAGCAATGTGATTCGCATAATCTATTAAAACGATTTCCCCAGGCAGATGTCCCCCTTTTCCTTCATACACTTCAAAGTTTAGCTCACCAAAATTATAAAAACCTGTTTGGGTAAGAGGCTTGTCATATGTTTGTGAACTTTTCCAAAGTTTAACAACTTTTTCGGGATTTATCGGCTTGTACTCGGTAAGAATTTTGCAAATGTTAATATATGGCTTATGTAAAGGATTTTCCTCGCGGTATCCGTCAAGTCCATTATATTCCTTTTCCAAGCATTTCGCTGTTTTTTCGTTTGTAATTACCTCATCAAAAATCGGCAGGAGTCCGCAATGGTCTACATCCGCATGGGTGATAAGTATTTTCTTTTTTATAGTATTAAATTCAGGAATAATTTTGTTAAAGATATTAACCATTTCGTTTTGATAACAAGCATATCCGCTATCAATAAATAAATACTCTCCATTACTATTTATGATTATTGTGTTGCTGCCACAGGGCGGCTCAACTAAAGTAATTTCAGTGTTTTCGGAAATTTTGTGTGTGCTTATACGTGGTGCAAAGTTTTTTCCTTTTGAAATACTTAAAAGCTCAGCAAACTTACTTATACTGTCAAACGTTCTATAAGGCGATAAACCTTTTTCGTCTAATGTTTGCATAGCAAGATTAACATTTATTAAAAGTTCCTGTTTTTCTTCTGCCGACAGTCCCAGCATTTGTGATAAACCCAAAACATAGGTGTTATAAAAAATACTGTTATCGTACACATTCTTAGAGCGGTTATAATCAATAACTCGCACCTTGCACAACTTTTCTGCTTGACTTAAAAAATAGGCAATTTTATCAGAATCATCAACATATAATCCCATTTTAAAATATTGATAATCTGTTCCGTTTTCTTGTGAACTTATATAAGAAATATTGAAATTAAATTCACTTATAAGTTTAAGAATATCTGTAACACTTCCAGGAACATCTTTTAAACAAAATTCTAACAAAATAACACTTATTTTGTTAGTGTTGTCATTGCCTAAGTATCCGATTTTTTTAAGTTCCGAATCCGCTTTTTTAAGTTGTTCTTCTGTACCATCAGCATCAATAAACAATATGTGCGAGTCAATAGCTTTATTATAATTAACTCGGGTTATATTGATTCCCAACGAGGAAAAACACTCACTGGCTTTTAAAAAAGCGCCGATGTGGTCAGGCATAGATGTTATATAAGTCTTTTTCATGATTAATCACCTTTAGATAAACGCAGTATTGTAAAGTTTTGAACATATTATATCACAGAATTAAAAAAATACAACAAAAATCCGCCCGAATTTCTTCGGGCGGATAATTTTGCGTTATAAAGTCAACAATTACTTGCTTTCTTTGATAGCAGCCTGTGCTGCTATCACCAAAAGAGGGAAATTAAATGAATCTTTAAGAAGCCACTTGTGCAACATTTGAAAACTGGTTTCCACCCTTTGTAATTGTAAATGTGATTGAGGATTCTCCGCTTGGTATCATATTTCCACCCATCATTCCGCCTTCGTTATCCGGCGGTGTCATACCTTCTGGCATTTCTCCGTTGGGCATGTCGGGTCTTTCACCTTGTGGGAATTCTCCGTTCGGTTTTTCGGGTCTTTCCATACCCTCTGGCATTTCGGGAGGGGTGCCCTGTTCACCATTCGGCATTTGTGGTCTCTGTCCCTGTGGCATTCCGCCCCCAATATTTTGAGTTTTACTTCCAGATAATTGAGTTGTTCCTTGCCAGAATGTATAGTCATCGGGGGTAATTTCGCTTCCTGCAACAATTAAGTAAGTGAAAGCATTCATAGGAGCATACTCGCCAACAACTTTACCAGCAGAATTTTTAAGGGTGTATGTTTCGCTGCCTTTTTGACGACTTACAAAATTGAATACAGCATAAGTTTGATTGCCGCCAGCAATGTGGTCAAGCATATTTCCTGAAGCAATTACTTTACCACCGTTAATATAAATGCCCTTATCAGAATCGATACCTGCATCACCGCTTGAAGAACAAGCCTGTGCGGTAATTGTTCCACCATTGATTACAAGCCAACCATTTGAGTCAATTCCATCACCTTCACCCGTGCTGCCGTCGCAAAGAATATTGAGTGTGCCTCCATTCATAGTGGTGACAGACACATTGTCCTCGTTGGTATTAATTCCATCGTTGCCCGATGTGATATTGATAATACCGCCATTTATCGTAAGGTGAAGTTCAGTATCAAGGCCTTCGTTTTCGGCTTTTATGTTTAATATACCTGTTCCTTTATCTCCACCGTTTATGTTCATTGTTTTCTTTGAGTAGAAAGCACCGTCATACTTGTGAAGTTTCTTACTATCCACAACCTCTTTTCCGTCTTCACTCAATTCATAAGATTTGTAAATTTTGGCGACATAAGAACCGTTGATATTGTTTTCAGTACCGTCGGCAATAATCACATTTGCACCTGCATTTTTAGTGTCAACATCTTTTTTTGCTGTTTCTTCATCACTGTTTGAACATTCGTATACATTATAAAAAATGATAGCAGGTGCAACCTTACAAGTAATATCAACATTATTAAGAATCAGTGTTACTACTGCATTGGGGTCCGTTTCTGCATCTTCACCCAGGTCGATTGCTATTTGCCCCAGAGAGAGTGTTCCACTCAAGACATATCTGCCTGGTTTTGTAATGTGAACAACAGTATGTGCATCTGCTTCACTTTGTTCGTGTTCGTCTTGCTTTTCTCCCTCACCATAGGTGAAATCTTGTCCTGCAAGATAAAACACAATGTCATTGGCAGAATAAACCGCCTGTGTAGCATCACTTGTAATCTCTTGTCCGTTAACTGTAATTTTGTTATCGGACAAGTTGATTTGAGTTCCTTCAATTTTTTGTTCGTTAGAACGGCAACCCGAAAGCAAAAGAACCACCACTATTAAACACGCTAATATTTTTTTCATTTTACGCCTCTGCAAATGTTAATTTTTTATATTATATCATATTCCGGCCGTCCTTTGGCATTAACTTTTGCTCTGTTTACAGAAATCTGTTTTCAGAAATATCAAAAAAGTTTACAGCTTACTTTACATCTATCTTGTCATTGTTAAATCAGAGTGCTATACTATACAAGGCTGCGAATTTTGAAAGCGGTCCAATCCGGCAAATGCCGTATCATTATGATTAAAAGAGGGATTTTCAATGACTAAGACAGAGTTAATCAATGAAATTCAGAAACTGAAACAGGAGAAAGATGCTGTCATCCTGGCACATTATTATCTGGACGATGATGTACAGGCTCTGGCTGATTATATTGGCGACTCCTATTATTTAAGCGAGGTTGCCACAACCATTCCGCAGAAGGTAATTGTGTTCTGCGGCGTATCCTTTATGGGGGAAAGCGCAAAAATTCTG
>CALCTE010000050.1 GCA_937893885.1 uncultured Clostridia bacterium
CTCTGTCTTTTCGGGGTCGTATATTTCGGGGGCAGTACGACGCTTTTTAGTCTTTTTTAGCTTCTTTTTTTCTTTTTTGCTCATTTTTCGCTCACCCGCCCTTCGTTTTTGGCTGTACGGGCATCATATACTCTTATTGCGGCGCGGCTTATCTCGTCAAGCGTCCCGCTAAGAGCATCCGAATATTCACTTAAATAGTTCTTGCTGATCTTTTCAAAAGGAATATAAGTGTAAAGCTCTTTTGAAATACTGCCGCTGAAAATATTTTCGTCATAAAGCTTATTTTCTGTGAGTGAAGCAAGAAGATTTGCATCTACACAGGCACTCACATAGATATAGCTCGCGTCGGGGTCTTTTACGGCAAAGGCTTCGAGGTCTGCCATATTTTCGGTGGTAACAGCTATGGGAGATGCCGCAAACGTGCGGTAAGCGCTCTCAAATTCATACAGAGAGTCTGCGCTCTGCGCACATATTCCGTTTTCTCCCCTGTCATCAAACCAGACAAGAGTGATATTTCCGCCTTTGGTGAGCACCGAGGTCGCTATCGCTATGGCTGTTTCAACCATTCCATCAACTGCAAGCTCATTTATGTCGGGAAGATATTTCTCTTCGTTTTCCGCATCGTATCTTGCCGCGGTATCGCAGAATATATAGGTTCGTTTTTCTTTATTCATAGAATACTGTCTGACCATAAGGTCCTGCGTTTTGCTTGACAGCTTCCAGTGAATAGAGCGCAGAGCGTCCCCTATCTGATACTGACGCACGTCATTTTGCTCTGTACTATCATTTCCTCTGAAGCGGGATACTATTTCGGTGCTGCTTTGTGAGCGGTCATCACCCTCGGGCACTTCAAGGATAACCCTTCTCGGAAGCACAAAAATATTTTTAAATATGTTTAAGTTATATCTGTATTTGAACATTCCGAAAATATCGTGGCATACAACGTCAGAAACACCTATGCTGTAATTTCCACGGTACGGAAATATTATTTCGCTTGTAAGGGTATAGTCGCCATACGGCGGAAGAGTGAGTGAAACGGTTTTATCTTCACTTCGTATTCCGTCGCTGCGCGGGAGAGTTATTTTTGCTTCTATCGTGTTTATCGGTACAAATCTCGAGTTTATAAGAGAAAGTCTAAGCTGCACAGGCTGGTATTTTTCAGGCTCTTCCGCGCTGAGCATTACAGCAAGCTCGATAGACTGAGTGCATATATACATATACAAAAGCGATATTATCGGAAGAAGAAGAACGAAAATAAATATCACCGCGGTTATCGGAGATA
>CALCTE010000051.1 GCA_937893885.1 uncultured Clostridia bacterium
GCAGAGCATCGTAACGCCCGTAAAGCTCGGAAGATTGTTGACGATGGCTGCGAACCCCTGCGGGTAAACCTCCGCGCCTACGATATTGATGCGATATTCCACCTCGCGGAAGGTAACTATCACCTCGCTGTTTTGAAGCAAATAGTTCTTAAAATCGGTTTTCTGCTCACTTACCCAAGTAAGAGGCAGACCTGCCGCAATATAAACGTCGGCTTCGGTGATGCGCTCTCGCCAAAGCTCCCGTGCAATCGCGGCAAGGGTGAGGACGTAATAGTCCCCGTCGTTGAATTTGTCGGCTTTGAATTCCTTGTGCCCGACGCCGATGGAATAATACTTTCCGTTCCATACGAGCAGGTCGGATACAAAGGTGGGCTCGGTATCACTTTTCACCACGCCCGTGGCAAAGCAGCAGTTTGCCGTTTTCATATTGCCGTAGCCGTGGGCGATACCGATGAGATAGGTTTGATTCATTTTCTTCATACTTTCATTTCTCCTTTTTACTGTTTGTGGTTTTGTTTTTGGATTTCTTCGTGTAGTTCTTTATCCGTAGGCAGTACCGCATTTTTGAAATAATTGCAGTAGATGCCGTACACGGAAATGAGTTGCACACAGCGGTGTGCTTCGCCGTCGTCAAGCAGAACGCAGTTGCCGTCTTGGTCACAGTTCGCGCATAACTCTAACACAAGACGGTTGACT
Organism: uncultured Clostridia bacterium; assembly: GCA_937893885.1. Lineage (GTDB taxonomy): Bacteria > Bacillota > Clostridia > Oscillospirales > CAG-272 > CALCTE01. Next base: position 697 of record CALCTE010000051.1, read on the forward strand.
CTCTCCGCTTGCTTTGGGGTGATTTTCAGCATAGCTTTTTCCTCCTTTTTCTTGAATTTGATAACGTAAATTCCTCGCATTTTTTTGAATTTGTGGGGGCAGTTATCAAATAATTGCATATTGCATTTTCAGAGGACTTATGGTATAATGAATGTACTCTCTATCAAAGGAGAACCGTATGAGAAACAAAAAATATATCATTCCCGAAATATCGGCGCAAAGTATCATTGCATCAGCGCGCCGGACGGATGACGGTTATAGCTTTTATTTTGACACCACCGATCCTTCAAAGGAGTATTTAGTGGAAAGAACCTTGCAGAACGATTGCCCGATCTTCTATCAAGCAATGCTTGTTTTAGAAAATAGACCCGATAGTGCGGTTTTATCTGATGCGCTCAGCAACGTGTTCGTTTATATCGACTTTTCGGGTATCTTTGACCGCAAGCCCGTGGGCAGAGTGTTGGAGCATCAGAAGATTGCCGAGTATATGTTCCGCCCCGAAGGTATCAGAATCAATTTTGGCAACTTGAACGATAGATATATTGCATTCGAACGCTCGGCTTCAATGAGCCGCGAGAACCGCCTCGCCTTCGTTCGTGCCGACGTGTACGAGCCGCTTCGGGAGCGTATGATGCTCGGTATGAATATCGGTGATTGTCAGCTCAGTAAGCTCTACGCCTATAACGCGCTGCTTTTCACAAGCGGAGTAAGATATAGCAATACGAGCATCCTATCGGATAAGAAAATCATCGTTATTAAAAATCCTCAATCCACTATCGAGAACGTAAACGTCATCACCGTAGAGGACGACGGAACCGATAAC
>CALCTE010000052.1 GCA_937893885.1 uncultured Clostridia bacterium
ATCCCCTCACGCCCGCAGGTATTTCACATTGCATAGCAATATTTCACGCGCAAAGCGCAATTCACAAATGCCGCAGGGGATTTATTTCGTTGAAAATGGCTCTGATTGTTAAACAATCAGAGCCATTTTCTGGCAGGGGTGGAAGGACTCGAACCCTCAAGAACGGTTTTGGAGACCGGCATGTTACCATTACATCATACCCCTAAACAACGCTAATGATTATACTGCAATAAAATATGTTTGTCAAGTATTTTACGAAAAAATATATAATTACCTTGAATAATATTGACACAGAGCCGTATGAAATGGTAGAATGTCAAGAGGAAAAAGGCGAGGTAATTTATGAAAAGATTCAAGACAGATAATATGATAAAGAAAGTCATACTCGGTGCCGTCAAATATTTAACGGTGCTTATACTCACGTCAGCATCGGTGCTTTTAATTTCGTATATCATTGCAAAGCCTTATGCGAGGATAGCGCAAATAGGCGTAGATGCCGTTTTCGGCAATAAGACAGACTATACGCTTATCACCGAAAATGCTTTGATGGACAAGAAAAACGAGATAATCTCCGCGATAGAGGCGGAAAAACAATATTGGGCTGATAAGGGATATACGTCAAAGGTACCCATCGGTGAAATGGATTTTCCCGAGTACAACGAAAAATACGGTAAGATCAGCTGTGAAAGGCTCGGAATAAACGCAGATCTTTATATGGGTGACAACGACAAGATATTAAGAGTGGGCGCAGGTACTTATTTCGGCGGAAAGATACCCGGTGACCAAGGAACGATTATGATAGCGGCGCATTGCCATACCTTCTTTAGAACGCTTGAAAAGGCGCAAGTCGGGGACATATTTAATATTGAGACGACTTACGGCGATTACGTTTACAAAGTTAACGACATCAAAATAATACCTGCGACTGACACGGAATCCTACGATTTTACTCTCGATTATGAGAATTTGATAGTTTATACTTGTTTCCCTCTCAACACGCTTTTGTCAAGAACGCAACGCTTTATGGTGTATTGCGAGCTTGTTGACGGTACTCTTATCGACAGAGGGGCGGTGGCAAAGTGAAAAGAGATATTTTAAAGGGTGCAGTAAACACGGTTTTGTCCATCATTCTGACGCTTGCCGTTATGCTTTCCATAGTCGCGGCGACGGTGGTCGATTTTGTGATAGAATCCGATATTGTTTTCGAAAAGCTTGAACAAAACGGTGCGTACGAGGATAAGATAGCGCAGATAGCTGAAGAAATAAAGGTTCTCGTTGTAAACTCCGGCGTCGACGGCGAATTTATTGAAAGAATACTTCCGCCCGACGACCTTGTAATAAACGCTTATAACGTATCGGTCGGGAAGCTTTTGGGAAGAAACCCTGCACCCGTATCGACAGATGAATACAAAAACGCCGTAATAAGCGCGTTTTCCGAAAAGGCGCTTGATCACGGTATAACCGAAAAAGAAGATATCAACGAGATAGCGGGTGTCTATTGGCAGGATATATCCGAGATATTCGTCAGAGTGACGGGCTTTATCGGTGCAGGTACCATCGGAGCGTACGTACCATCTGTCGTTTCCGCAGTTGAAACGGCGCTTTTGCCTGTGGTAATACTTGCTGTTGCCGTATATTTGTTTATGATTATTCTCAACCGCAGGAGCGGCACGTTTTATTCGGTGATACCGTTTATATCGCAGAGTGCGTTTTTCGGCACAGCTTATTTGATATTTAAGAGCTTTGTCGCAAAAAGAAATTTCGACACGGTACAGCTCGGTCTTCTTTCGAGTGCTGACGCATACCTTTTTTACGTGTTAAAGATAAGTCTTGCCTTGCTTTTGGGGGCTTTGCTTGTTTTTGCAATAAATACAACAATAAATTTAATTATCAGAGGTAAGAGAATTGGAAAAGAGCAAAAGATTTAAAAAAGTTGCAGGACCGGTCGTTCTCGTTGTAATGGACGGAGTCGGCATCGGTACGAAAAACGAAGGAAATGCCGTTGAGAGAGCTTTCACCCCCACGCTTGATATGCTTATGTCGAAGTATAAGACATTGAGCTTAAAGGCACACGGCACGGCTGTCGGACTTCCCTCCGACGATGATATGGGAAATTCTGAGGTGGGACACAACGCTATGGGCGCAGGTCAGGTATACGCACAGGGCGCAAAGCTTGTAAGCTCCTCTATCGAGAGCGGGTCGATGTTTGAAAACGCTACTTGGAAGCAGCTCCTTGCAAATTGCAAGGAAAGCGGTACGCTTCATTTTATCGGACTTTTCTCCGACGGAAACGTTCACTCTCACATTGACCACTTGAAAGCAATGCTCGTAAGGGCAAAGAAAGACGGCGTAAAGAGAGCGAGAATACACATCCTTCTCGATGGAAGAGACGTAGGAGAGACTTCCGCACTTGATTACGTTATTCCCTTCGAACAATTCCTTTGTGAGTTAAACGACGCGGGCTTTGACGCTAAGATAGCATCGGGCGGCGGCAGAATGACTATCACGATGGACAGATACGAAGCAAATTGGGATATGGTAAAAGTCGGCTGGCAAACTCACGTTTTGGGTAAGGGCAGATATTTTGACAGCGCGAAAGAAGCTATCGAGACTTACAGAACCGAGCTTGGCGTGATAGACCAGGACCTTCCCGCATTCGTTATCAGCGAAAACGGAAAGCCCGTAGGTACGGTAGAAGACGGCGACAGCGTAATTTTCTTCAACTTCAGAGGCGACAGAGCACTTGAAATATCAAAGACTTTCGAGCAGGGCGCGGATTTCGACAAATTTGACAGAGAAAGAGTTCCAAACGTAATGTACGCGGGTATGCTTGAGTACGACGGCGACCTTCACATTCCTTCAAGATTCCTCGTTTCTCCTCCCGAGATAGTGAATACTATGGGTGAGCACCTTTCAAAAGAGGGTATAAGACAGCTTGCTATCTCCGAGACGCAAAAATACGGTCACGTGACGTATTTCTGGAACGGAAACAAGAGCGGAAAGTTTAGTGAAGAGCTTGAAACATACAAGGAGATACGCTCCGACGTAGTTCCCTTTGAGCAAAGACCTTGGATGAAATGCGCAGAGATAACCGATGAACTTATAAGTGATATCGAAAGCGGAAATTACGACTTTATAAGAGTCAACTTCCCCAACGGAGATATGGTCGGACATACGGGAAGCCTTCAAGCTACGGTCATAAGTATGGAAGCGCTTGATATGCAGATAGCGAGAATACTCGAAGCAGTCGATAAATGCAAGGGTATCGCGCTCTTCACCGCTGACCACGGCAATGCCGACGAGATGTTCGAACTTGACAAAAAGGGTAACGTAAAATATTCTTCCGACGGCAAAACAAAAGCAAAGACCAGCCACACCTTAAACCCCGTTCCGTTTATTTTTTACGATAATTTCTACGGCGACGGCTATAAGGTAAAGGACGGCAATTTCGGACTTTCCAATATTGCCGCAACGGTTGTAAATCTTCTCGGCTTTGAAAAGCACGAAAGCTGGGACGACAGTATGATAGAAGCATAAAAACAAACGGCGGATGCATCGCATCCGCCGTAGTTTTTATTTATTATCGGTTTTGTTGTCTTCTTCTTCGTCTATCCACTCGGGAGCTTTAACACCGTGCTTGATAGGCTTCCAGGTTACGTTCTTTTTGCATAAAGCCACTACCGCTATGGGAAGATAAGTGCCCATAAAGAAGGGGAATGTAAAGGTGTACCATATCTTCTTAAACGTAGTGGTGTGTATCTGCTTCCACTCGCTTATCGTCGTTACGAGACCGACGATATAGATCGTGAAATACATATACGCAAATCCTCCGAGCATAGAAAGCAGGGGAGGCCAGAAATCAGTCTGCGTGCACATACCTATAACGGAGCCTATGATTCCCAAAATACAGGTCGCTATGGAGATCATCGCTGCGGGCATAATGCTCATACAAATATCGTACGCACTGAAACTGCCTTTGAATATCTTTTTAATAATATTTTTTCCGTACTTTCCGAACACCTGTAAAAATCCCTTTGCCCAACGCAGTCTCTGATTCCAGGACTGTTTAAAATCGGTGGGTTGCTCATCGTAAAGGACCGCGTCGGAAGCAATGGATATTTTCTTGCCGCCGACTATGTGATGTGCGGAAAACTGAATGTCCTCGGTGAGAAGATAGAAGGGCCAATTGCCTTGCTCAAGCAAGATATCTCTTCCGAATAAAAATCCCGTTCCTGATATCATACAGCTCGTTCCGAGAAGCTGTCTTGAGGTGTTGAGGTATTTGGACTCGCGCAAAAACCAAAGGGCGTATCCTGCGGATATCCAGTTGTCACCGTAGTTTTTGGAGTTTCTGTAAGATGTAACGATAGAGCTTCTGTCAAAGAATTCGCCGTTCATATGTTCAATGTAGTTGTGCGAGAGTACGTTGTCCGCATCGAATACCATATATCCGTCAAAGCCTTCGGGGAAGTCTCTTTCGATGTTTTGAAGGAGCATATTAAGCGCATAGCCCTTGCCGACGAGCTCCGTGTTGAACCTCTCGTATACAACGGCACCTCTTTCTCTTGCAACTTTTGCGGTGTTGTCCGTACAGTTATCCGCCATAACGAAGACTGTCAATAATTCTTGCGGATAGCTTTGGCATTTGATGCTGTCGATAAGGTCGCAGATAACGTTTTGCTCGTTTCTTGCGCATATCATTATCGCAAATTTATGAAGCTCTTTGTTTTTTGGCTTCGGCTTTTTAAAAAACGGTACGAATATATAGAATATCTGATAGGCATAACACAGAGTAAACAAAACGCTGAGCGCTGTAAACAAATAATTTATCCAATTCATTTTATTTCAAATTCCCGTATTATCATTATATTTTTTGTCGCTTTTTTACGCAAAGTGTATACATTATATCACTACATTAAGAAAAAAGCAAGTACGCAAATGAAAGAAAATAAACAAAGGAAAATGCTTATAGCCGAAGCTATTTTATAAGTCCTTCTGTAGAGTAGCACCGAAGAACAAATAACGGAGAATATTCCGTTTAAGCCTATAGCGATGGAAAGGTAGATATTTGCTATCTGCATAAAAAAGTAATACGATTCCGGTGTATCGGGAGAAGCTGACTTGATAAGCCCTGTGAGAATGTTGACAGCGCATATCACCGTGACGGCTGAAAGCGCAAAAGATGCTCCCAAAAGAAAGCGGTTTCCTATTTTCTTCATTATTAGAAATCCTCCGTAAAGTCGGGTATAAAGCTTTCGCTTGCACTTTGACCTTCTTGAAAATAAACGTTATCAAGCCGCAGTCCCTTGACGTATCCCATAAGCTCCCCGTATTCTTCGTCCGTAAGCCTTCTTGCAAGCTTTGGACATTTACTTTCAATATCGGGCATCGGCGTATATTGGCTCATAAGACTCACGATCACTTTGCCGTTCCAAAGCCTTTTTACCGTTTTAAGTACACCCTTCGTATTTTCCTCTTCTCCGGGTAAAGCGAGGACCCTCACGATAACCCCGCTTTTTAAAAGACCTTTTTCATCAAACGAAAGAGGACGCGCGGTATTTACCATTTCGTTTATGGCTTCTGTTGCGACTGCTGGGTAGTTTTCGGCGTTACTGTATTTTTTTGCAAGGTCCGAAAGCGAGTATTTGAAATCGGGTAAGAAAATGTCCACCGTGTCCTTTAACATTCTTATCGTTTCTTTATTTTCGTATCCCGAGCAGTTATAGACGACGGGTATTGAAAGCCCCGCTTTTTTGCTTATCTTCACGGCTTCGATAACCGACGGCACGTAATGAGACGCCGTCACGAGATTAATATTATGACAGCCGCGCTCTTGAAGCGAGAGCATCTTTTCAGAGAGTTTGCAGACACTCACTTCACGCCCAAGCCCGTTTGCAATACTTGCGTTTTGGCAATATATACAGCGCAAGGAGCAATGCGAGAAGAATACCGCTCCCGAGCCGAAATCGCCAGAAAGACAAGGCTCTTCCCAATAGTGCGGAGCAATGCGCGCTATGCGCATTACGTCGCTTGCGCCGCAATAGCCCACTGTTTTTCTGCGGTCGATACCGCAATTACGCGGACACAGCGCGCAATTTTCATATTCCGTCATTATTTAAATGTACCTTTCGAAAAACATCATAAGCACTACGCCGAGTGCAAAAGATATACACGTTGTCTTTTTGCCTGTCGCTTCGCATATCAAAGATACCGTCACAAACATCATCATACCTCCTGCAAACGCAAGAAGCGATTCGAGGATGGAAGAGAGGACAGAGGCGCCGATAAAACCGACTACTGAACCGACAGCCGAGAGTATTGCCGCCGCCGCACCGAACCAAAACGCCTTTCTTTTTTTCACCCCCGCCATAACCAAAGGTGCGGACAGTATGAAACCGTCGGGCACATTTTGAACGGCAAGACCGAGAGAAAGGGTAAATGCATCAGACCCCGTATTTGCACAGGTAAGCCCCGATGCGATGCCTTCGGGAATCTTATGTACTGCGACTGCCGTCACGAATAAAAGCACGTTTGCGAGCTTTTCGTCGCAGTTTTCTTCCAAAAGCATACGCTTTAAAAATTTAGGTGCCGACTGTATAGTTGATATAAATAGCATACCGACCGAAAATCCGATGACGGCGATAATAAACGTAAATCCGGATTCAGCCGAAACGGGCGGAAGTATAAGCGAGGAAAACGACGTATACATCATTATTCCCGCCGAAAAAGCAAGAATGAAAGAATTTGATTTAGGCTCCGAGCTTTTCGCGAAAAGTCCCGCAAACACGCCGATAAGCGTGGAAAGCGTCATAAAGCCCATACATATTATAAGTGTTATCATTTCCAAATTACGCTCTTTATATAAAGTAGGGAATATCCCTCCATATATTCTATTTCCGAGCGTACTTTGTGTTACAGACCGTGGACATTATACCACATAATTCCGAATAGTGCAACATCAATTTTTTTGCATATTTTTTTAAGAAATGTATAAATACGCATTGACTTTTTTATACAACAACTGTATAATGTAATGAATGATATTTTTGACTGCAAGGAAACAGATATGAAAAGACGTGAATCAAGAACAGCGGCAATGAAGCTTATTTTTCAAATACCTTTCGATACCGATACGAGTGTAGAGGAGAGAGTAGAGCTTTTTTCACAAAGCGGTGAGGAGCTTGACGATTTTTCGAAGTCCTTATACGAGGGTGTGTGTAATAACGTTTCCGATATCGACGGAAAGATCGAGCCGCATTTGCAAAAATGGAGTTTTGAGAGACTTTCCAAGATAGCAGTAGCGGTACTTAGACTTTCTGCATACGAGCTTCTTTACACCGACATTCCTGCGCAAGCTGCAATAAACGAAGCGGTGGAGCTTATGAAGACCTTTGACGAGCAAAAGAGCGCCGCATTCGTAAACGGCGTTTTGGGAAAAGTTGCATCGGAAAATGGCAAGCTCTGATAATAAGCTTTTTTTGGGTGTTGATACGAGCAACTACACTACGTCTCTTGCGCTGGTCGAATGTGACGTGGCAGGAAATATCCTTTCGTACAAAAGCGAGAGACGCATTTTGTCCGTTGAAGCGGGTATGAAGGGGCTTCGGCAAAGCGACGCCCATTTTAACCACACGAAGAATCTGCCCGAGCTTTCCGAAAGGCTTTTTGACGGAAAGTGTGAGGGCGATATTTTTGCCGTAGGGTGCTCGGATAAACCAAGAAATCAAGAAGGCTCGTATATGCCTTGTTTTCTTGCGGGAATTTCCGCAGCAAGCCTTACTGCTGCGACGCTCGGCGTGCCTCTTTTTAGGTTCTCGCACCAGTGTATGCATATTGCCGCGGCACTGTACAGTTGTAAAAGAGAGGACTTGTTCGAAAAAGAGCACCTAGCCTTCCACGTGTCCGGCGGCACAACGGAGCTTTTAAAGGTAAGTCCCGATAAAGAGGGCGGATTTTCTTGCGAGATAATCGGCAAGACCCTCGATATATCCGCAGGTCAGCTCATAGACAGAGTCGGAGTTATGCTCGGACTTTCATTCCCCTGTGGAGCCGAGCTTGAAAAACTTGCGACGGAAACGAAAAAGCGACCGAGGATATGTGTAAAGGGTACGGATATGAACCTGTCGGGCGCGGAAAATAAGTGCGCCGAAATGATGGCGGCAGGTGTTGCAAAAGAAGAAATAGCATCTTATGCGCTTGAATTCGTGAAGCTGTCGCTTTTTGAAACGGCAAAAAACGCAAGCTTGCTTTACCCCGACTTACCCATAGTATTTGCGGGCGGCGTTTCGGGAAATAAGCGCATAAAGGAATATATTAAGGAAAGCATAGACGCAGAATTTGCGGACTTGGGGCTTTCATCGGATAATGCCGTGGGAACGGCAATTTTGGCGTCGAGAAAATTTTTGGGGAGGTGAGTGATACGGAAACACCAACACCGGTATATTCGGTTACAGAAATAAACGAGCATATTAAGCTTATACTTGAAAATCAGCCTGCGCTTGCCGATGTAACGGTCGTCGGTGAGATATCCAATTTCACGTCTCATAAAACGGGGCACTTTTATTTCACGCTCAAAGACGAGGGTGCGGTGCTTCGAAGCGTTATGTTTAAATATTCCGCACAGAAGATAAGATTTGAACCGCAAAGCGGAATGAAGGTCAGGGTAAAGGGAAGAATAGGCGTTTTTCCGCGCGACGGGCAGTATCAGCTTTACGTTACAGCTATGATACCCGAAGGCGAGGGCTCTTTAAATATTGCTTATGAGCAGTTAAAGCAAAAGCTTGAAGCAATGGGACTTTTTGATCCCGCAAAGAAAAAGCCTCTTCCGAAAAGGCCCAAGACCATCGGCGTCATAACCTCCGATACGGGCGCGGCGATAAGAGATATCATAGACATTACGGGAAGACGTTTCCCCTATGCAAAGCTCGTGCTTTATCCCTCTCTCGTGCAGGGTGAATTCGCCGCAAAACAGCTTATAGAGGGCGTAAAATTTTTCAATGAAAAATATCCTGTCGACGAGATAATAATCGGCAGAGGCGGCGGCTCGATAGAGGATTTATGGGCATTTAACAATGAAGAACTTGCTTATGCGGTATTCGCTTCGAAGATACCTGTCATTTCTGCCGTAGGACACGAGACGGATTTTACGATATGTGACTTTGTCGCCGACGTAAGAGCGGCAACTCCCTCTGCGGCGGCGGAGCTTGCAACTCCGAGCACAGAGGAGCTTAAAAAGAAATTCAACAATATAATCCCGATATTGCAGTCGAGGCTTGATGCAAGCATTAAGGAGAAAAGAGGACGCATCGCAACTTTATGTGCTTCCCGTCAGCTCTCCTCTCCTAAGGTGCAGATAGACGATAGGAGAATGAACGTAGTTCATCTTTCCGAAATGCTTGAGGGCAGAGCAAAATACATTCTCCAGCTAAAAAAGAATCTTTTTACGCAAAACGCATCGCGCCTTTCGGCTTTGAGTCCTCTTGACGTAATAAAACGCGGCTACAGCGTGGTCTATTCAAAAAGCGGAAGCGTTGTAAGCGAAGTAAAGGACGTAAAAGCGGGAGAGAGTATCGAAATAAAACTTTCCGACGGAGATTTAAGCGCCACCGTGGAAAGCATAAAACAGTGAGGTATTTATGGATAAGCAAATGACGTTTGAAGAAGCCACTGTCAGACTTGAAGAAATAGTTAAAAATATGGAAAACGGCAAGATTCCCCTTGCCGAGAGCCTTACGCTTTTTGAAGAAGGTGTATCCCTTGTGAAGCTCTGTAACGATATGCTTGACAGCGCAGAGCAAAAGGTCAGCGTTCTTTTAAAGAACGGCGAAGGCTTTACCGAGAGCGATTATATCGGCGAGGGAAAAAGATGACGGATATATCAGGAAAGCTTAAAAAAAACGGTGAAGCGGTAACGAAAAGGCTCAAGGAATATATGGAGCGCTTTGACGTGAAAGCTGACCAAGGCGCTTTGTCAAAGGCGATGAGCTACAGTCTTATCTCGGGCGGCAAAGCCGTAAGACCTTTTCTCGCGGTTGAGTTTTCAAAGCTTTTCGGCGGCGACGAGGATATCGCGCTTTCGTTTGGCTGCGGTGTCGAAATGATGCATGCAAGCTCGCTTATACACGATGACTTACCCGCAATGGATAACGATGATATGCGCAGAGGTAAACCCTCTTGCCATAAAGCTTTCGGTGAATATACGGCGATACTTGCGGGTGACAGCCTTCTTTTGACGGCACTTGAAATTCTCGCTTCGGAAGAGATACCCGCAAAACTTTCACAAGAGGCGGTAAGACTTCTTGCAAAATGCGGCGGTCCCCTCGGTATGATGGGCGGCCAACAGCTTGACCTTGAATACGAATCGAAAGAGCCTGTGACCGTGGATATGCTCACTAATATGTGCCGTCACAAAACGGGTGCGATAATAACCGGAGCCTGCCTTCTCGGAGTCCTTTCCGCAAAGGAAAAACTTGATAAAGAGACGTATGAAAAATCTTACGAAGCGGCGCGCCAATACGGAGACTTTCTCGGAATAGCGTTCCAGATATACGACGACGTGCTTGATGTTATCGGCGATGAAAAAACGCTCGGAAAGCCCGTGGGAAGCGACGTAGAAGAGGGAAAGACTACGTTTGCAAGCCTTCTTGGTATAGACGGTGCGACGAAGCTTTACAAAGAATATACGGACAAGGCAATCAATGCCATAGCTTCATTTGAAGGTGCCGAGACTTTAAAAGACCTTGCACATTTTCTTATAAGCAGGAACAACTGATATGGAAAAGATAAAAACAGTAGGAATAATTCCGAATACGCTCAAGGACGCCGATCTTTCCTATACCGACAGAATGATATCCAAGTTATGCTCCTGCGGTATAAAGTGCCTTTTGCCTACGGAATGCGGTGTGCGCGATGGCGCAAAAACAGCCTCTTACGAGGAGCTTTACCGTGACAGCGACTGCCTTATCATTCTCGGAGGAGACGGCACTATTTTGCGCCACTCAAGCGGCGCGGCAAGATATGACACCGCCATTTTGGGCGTAAATATCGGAACGATAGGATTTATATGTGAGCTTTATCCCGATGAAGAAGACGAGCTTGAAAAGCTTGCGCGGGGAGACTACGATATAGAAAAGCGCTATATGCTTGACGTTTCGGTTATAAGAGACGGCAAATGTATAGGAAATTTCACTGCCTTAAACGATGCGGTCATTGAGAGCGAGGGTATATCGAAGGTAATAGCGATAGAGCTTTACCGCGACGATAAGCGCATAATAGACTATATGGCAAACGGACTTATAGTGTCGACACCTACGGGCTCAACAGCGTATTCACTTGCTGCCGGCGGCCCTATAGTCGACCCCGAGACTGCCGTTACCACCGTGACGCCGATATGTCCGCATACCTTGACGGAGAAGCCGATGATATTCGATATGAACGCGAGGCTTTCGTGTAAGATAAGCTCAATGCGCGGAAGTCCTTGCCTAAGCGTCGACGGCAGAGATTTTCTATCTCTTAAAGAAGGCGACGTGGTAAGAGTGACAAAAAGCGAAAGCTTCACGAGACTTATACGGCTCAAGAGCCTTGAATTTTACGATATAATATACCAAAAGTTATCTATCAAAGTATAGTATTTCAGAAAGGAATAACAATGACGAAATTCCAAAGACACGCAAGAATAATGGAGCTTATTGAAAACAACGCTATCGAAACGCAGGAAGATTTAACGAGTATGCTTTCCGATATGGGCTTTAAGGTCACGCAGGCGACCGTTTCGAGAGATATTAAAGCGCTCCACATCATCAAGACCATCGGCGAAGACGGCAAATACCGCTACAGCGTAAACAATAAGGAAGAAGAGGTCAAGGCGACCGCAAAATTCCACGATATCTTAAACGGCATCGTCGTAAATATCGCAGCGGCGGGCAATATCGTCGTAATAAAGACCTATCCCGGAATGGCGCAGGCGGCGGCAGCGGCAATAGATGCCATTATTTTCAAGGATATCGTAGGCTCTATAGCGGGCGACGATACGGTATTTATCGTCGTTAAGGATAACGAAACGGCACTTCATTGCAAGGAAAAATTTTTGGATTTGTTAGATAACAGATCAAATAGGTGATCAAATGATAAGTTCTCTTTCCATTGAGAATGTAGCCCTTATCGAGCGCGGGGAGATAAATTTCTCTCAAGGCTTCGTCGTCCTGACGGGCGAGACGGGCGCAGGTAAGTCGATAATCATCGACTCCATCGGTCTTATCTTGGGTACAAGGGCAAGCCGCGACATAATAAGAAGCGGCGCAGAGTATGCGGAGGTAAGAGCGATATTTGAAAAATTCAATACTATGGAGCTTCGGGAACTTGCAAATACGGAGACTGAACTCGAAGACGGACAGCTTATGCTCACGAGAAGAGTTTATTCCGACGGCCGTTCCACAGCAAAGATAAACGGAAAGACAGTTACCGTATCAATGCTCCGCGATGTAGCGTCAAGGCTTGTCAATATTCACGGTCAGCACGAAGGTCAGCTTTTGACCGACAGCGCACGGCATACACAGCTCCTTGACCTTTATGCCGAAAACGATGCGGTGCGCGCATCTTATAAAGAAGCGTACGTGAAGGCAAAGTCGCTTCAAAAGGAGATACTCGATATAAGTGCTAAGGAAAAGGAAAGAGCCGAAAAAGAGGCTTATCTTAAGTACGTTATCGAGGAGATAGAAAAGGTAAGCCCGAAGCCAAAAGAGCTTGAGAAGCTTGCCACTACGAAAACCGCTTTGGAGCAGAGCAAAGCCTACAGCGAGTCCGTGATGACGGCACTTGCGCTTCTAGGCGGAGAGGGCGATGAAAAAGGCGCGGTAGAAAAGGTGAAAGCCGCTTTGTCATCTATCGAAAAGGTCAAGCAACTGATAAGCGGCGGCGAAGAACTTTACCAAAGGCTCTTGGAAGTAGCGCTTGAGCTTGACGACAGCTACGGCGAGATATCGCACCTTTCGGTAGCTGTAGACGGTGAAGGCGAAACTGATATCGACAAGATCGAAGAGCGTATGTACGAAATCGAAAAGCTTTGCCGTAAGTACGGCGGTGACGAAGAAGCCGTTTTGAGTGCTTTGACGGACTCTAAAGCTGAACTTTCGGAGCTTGAAGGGCTCTCGTCAAGGCTTGAAGATTTGAGCGGCGCATACGCAGATGCAAAATCGGAGCTTGCAAAACGCGCAAAGGAGCTTTCCGAGTCAAGACAAAAGGCGGGCG
>CALCTE010000053.1 GCA_937893885.1 uncultured Clostridia bacterium
GTTCGGAAAACAGTACGCTGATATTACCCGTGTCCAAATACTTTTCAAACACTTCACGATCCATACTGACAGCACCCTGCCCCGGTTCACTCGGCATTGTGTACCACACGTAATACTCATCGACTCGCTCGATCTCCATGTGAACTCCGCCGTTGTTGTCAAATGACGCGAACATCGTATCACCAACGTGATATGCCTTGCCCTTTTCTGTCCTAAAGATAGCGACCTCGGGGATAGCGTGTTCGTGTTGAAGGTAGGCAAGGTGTCTGATTGCATCTCTCTGATCTGCGAAAAGATAAAGCTGACCGTTTTCTCCGAGATACTTCTTGATCGAAGCATCCCACAATCCAACTCTGCCACCCTCATAAGGAACACGTCGAATCGAAAAGCGGTTATGAGAATCCTTCATATCTGCCATTTCTTTTCCTTCGGCGGTAGAAATAAGGATCTCTCTTGCCGCAGAACCAAAGCCACGGAAGGTGTACTCGTCGGTCAGATAATGATATGCTGCGTCCTTAAACTCCTTATCATCGGAATCCACGATATACTGCTTTGCTTCAGAGCCGAGCTTATCAAAGAACACGGAATAATCCATATTGTCCTTGTGCTCGGCTATCTGCTCAAAGGTAATGATATTCTCAATGAACTGCCCCTTTGATGTGCTGTCGGGATTGAAATAGAGCCATCTGACCTCGCCTTTTTCCATATCAACGTAGAAACGGTCATCGCTAAAGCGGTTCTCATACAGACGGAGAATGTCGCTGCCCTTATCGGGAAGAATCCGCGCGATCTCCGCGTCGGTGTGTGTCTGCTCCTTAACGGTCGTTGCCTTAACGGGCTTCATCGAAGTGGAATCACAGATAACCACCGAATGACCCGCATCAAGCAACTTTGGGAGATAGTTGTCGGTTTGATGAACACGGAATTTGCACATAGGCACTTCGCCAATGCCCATTATATCCCTGCTTGTAAGTTCAAGCCCTGCAACCTCCGAGAGAACCTTTGCGTCCTCGCCGTAAAACTCATAGGAATCAAGCACCAACATCATCACAAGATGGTCGGGGTACTCCTTCTGTGCTTCAAGGTATCTTCTACCAAGCGGTGAATATTTCTTTTCGCTGTTTTCGGGTTGTTCGTTCCCTTTCTGAATCAGCTCCACGCCGCCGTCAATAGCGACCTTAAATCCTTTGTCGATCAGCTTCTTAACGTAGTCGCTCTCCTTATGATAAGGAATACCGCACATAGGAACTCTTGTAGGCTTACCTGCAACGGCTCTGCCCGTAAGGGTAAGTTCAAGTGCATCGGAAACTTCAACCGCGTCTTGCTCAAAGAACTCAAAGAAATCTCCCACGCGAACCATAACGATATGGTCGGGAAACTGCTGCTTCATCTGCTCGTACTTGCCCCAAATGTCACCATTGGAAACACCTACGCGCGTTACGTTTTCCTCTTTGGCTTCGGCAGGCTTATCCTCGTTCATAAGCGAGGCGAATATATCGTCGGTCATCTGCTCACGCTCGATCTGAGGTAAGAGCTTTTCGATTTCCTCTTTACAGCGGTCGAAACTCTCCAAATATCCGTTGGGATTACGGTGACGTCGCATTGAAACAAGGTCATCGTTCTCGATATACTTTTCAAGCCCCGAAACGTAACCCATAATGTTAGGAATGACGGAGTTCTTGAGCATCTTCTGAGGGATGCGCTCAAACTGTGCCTTACACCACAAGTACGTGGGGTTTGTCTTGTAGATTTCAAGCGACTTCTTAGCTGCTGCTCTGATCTCGTCTGCCCTCGCCATATAGTCATCTGACATACGGGGAGGTTCTTCACGGTTAAGGATTGCAGGCTTCTCACCGTCTCCGCACATTTGGAGAAGTTCACGTCGTCTTGCAACGATTCGACCTTGCACCAAGTTCATATTCACACCGTCAGACCAAGTAGGGTCGGAGCCGCCGTTTGTCAGAAGCTCATCCCAACGTGCGTATTCTGCTTCAAGGTCAGCCGTGATCGACTCGATGGTAGGCTCGTTTGTTTTTCTCTTTCTGCTCTGCTTTGGCTTTGTTTCGGTTGTAAAGCTTGGCTTGGGCATTTCTACCGCCTGCTCGGTGGAATCCTTACGGAGATGGTTATTGAGGGGATTGTCCCTCACACGTCTCATAAAGGTCTCATAATCCAATTCAAGCGGTATGAGCGTTCCGTTAAATAGCTCCACCTTGTCTTTGGAGAGTGAAAGAATGTCGCACTCGTCCTTGCCGATATACACCGTAGTGCCGAGGTGCAGCTTGTACTCTGACTCGGGTATTTCCTCCTCTGTCGGTGCTTCTACCTCAACGGCGGATTCTTGTTCGGTCTTGGTCTCATCGGCTCTTGCGAGTGTTTTTTTGCGGTAAGGAGAACCGGGAAACAGATTATATCTGTCCTCCAAATAAGCCTTTACATTCTCAAGCTCCTTCTTATTCTCCGAATATCTATGCTCCTCGGGAGACATTGTTTCAAATGTTTCCTGCATCATCGCAACGATTTCGGTGAGACGGGATTTATCTACAACCTGCTTTTCAAGTTGGTCTACCACTTTCCAAAAATCGCCTATACTGTCACCATCATAAGGACGGATAATGTCAAGTGTTTTGGAGGAATAGAAATATATGATCTCTTGTGCAATTCTGCGCGCTTCAAACGAATCCAAAAGAGTCTTTTCTGTTTCGCCCAAATACTTATCTTGACGAATCAGTTCGTCAATTCGCTTGGCTACCTGCGACCATTTCAGCAAAATCTTTTGGTCGCTATTCTTCATCAGCCCGCCACAGATTGCAAGTCCTTTTCCCGAAGATTCCGTTTCACCTCTGTCATTGTAACTGCTTGCCCAACCATACAAGTCTTTGAGCATTTTCGCTCTTTCATTGACATCTTTGTTTTGGCAGAAGAAGGAATATATACGGAGCTTTTTACCGTCTGCATCTCCATCACTACCTCTTATAACGGTGTCTATCATATCTTGCGATACATACTGCTTAGGAGGAAGAAGATTTGGGTCTGAAAGTGTAAACTCTATCGGATCTCGCAATTCTCGTTCGATAATGGACGCGCAGTATTCTGCATTGTAATACATACTTCTGCCACTTGGATATTTTTCAAGCCGCTTGATGTTATCCCTTACTTCTTGTACGAACTTCTCTGCTTGCGCAGGATCTTTTATGATCGAGAGATAGAATTCCTTTTCCTTATCTCTTGTCATAAATTCCTTTGGCTGAGTCTTGTACTCCTCGGGAATATTGGAGAAATGGTCGTTGTAGAGCATATCCACGCACCACTCAATATAGGCATCCCACGCTTCACCTGCTTGTTCTGCTTCGTGCGCGGAAATATACTGTCCCGCTTCAAGCAGTTCGCGGATACGTTTATCTACCGTTTCCCACGACAACGTGATAGACGAATAATCTTTTACTCTGTCTCCCGTCGAAATGCGAATGCCGTTAGCATCCCACATAGCAGCATACTGTCTGTCATTAACCA
>CALCTE010000054.1 GCA_937893885.1 uncultured Clostridia bacterium
AAAATCCCCCTTTGATATATCGGGCGGACAGAAGAGAAGAGTTGCTATCGCGGGAATACTTGCGATGAAGCCCGATATTCTTGTGCTTGACGAGCCAGCGTCCGGACTTGATCCGATAGGACGCAGAGAAATATTCGGCGGACTTGAAAATTACCGCAGAGCAACGGGCACGACTATGGTCATAGTCAGTCATTCTATGGAGGATATGGCGAGATACGCTGACGACCTCGTTGTTTTCGAAAACGGAAAAGTGATAATGCAGGGAACAAAAGAGGAAGTCTTTGCAAGAGAAAATGAGCTTCGCGCCATCGGTCTTGAGCTTCCGCAGATAACACGTCTTGTAAGACGTCTTGCCGATATGGGTGTAAATATCTCAAGGGATATATATACGGTTGACGACGCGCTCGACGCTCTTGGCAAGGCTTATGACGGGGGTGATGTAAATGCTTAAAGACATGACCCTCGGTCAGTTTCTCCCGGGTGACACTCTGCTTCACAAAACAGACCCGAGAATGAAGCTTATTATAACCGTATTTTTTATAGTTTCGGTCTTTTTGGCAAGGAGTCTGTACGCACTGCTCGCCATGCTTGCCTTTGCTATCTTGCTTGTATTTATGAGTAAGATCAGCCCGAAAACTATATTCAAGGGACTTAAACCTATAATTTTTATCGTTATATTCACCTCTGTCGTGAGTATTTTCTGGAGAAAGGGCGAAAATCTCGTTTTTTCGCTTTGGAAGATAGAGATATACAAGGAGGGTCTGATGTACGCTCTTATGATAGCTCTGCGTATCATCACACTCATAACGGGCACAAACGTGCTTCTTTCATATACGACCTCTCCGATAGCTCTGACCGACGGACTTGAGCAGCTTCTCTCGCCGCTCAAGAAGATAAAAATTCCCGTTCACGATTTTTCAATGATAATGACGATAGCGCTGAGATTTATCCCCACGCTTATCGAAGAAACGGATAAAATCATGGCTGCCCAGAAAGCCCGCGGCGCGGATTTCGAAAGCGGTAATTTGATGCAGCGGGTGAGGGCGTTGAT
>CALCTE010000055.1 GCA_937893885.1 uncultured Clostridia bacterium
AAGCGCGCGGCAAAAATAACTCCCGAGCTTCGCTTTTGCGGCTGGGACGTTGCGATAACGGACGAAACGCCCCTGCTTATCGAGGGAAACCAGCTCCCCGGCTACTTCCTTTTCCAGCTTCCGCCGTCAATGCAAAACGGCAGAGCGCAGGGCATGAAGCCGCGTTTCAAGGAGCTTTTAAAGGACGAAACAATTGAGGTTGTTCACGTTTGTACACCTAACAGAAGCCACAGCTTTATTACAGTTGATGCATTGGAAGCGGGTAAGCATGTTATGTGCGAAAAACCCATGGCTATCAATTCTGTCGAGGCGAAGAAGATGCTCGATGCGGCAGAAGCAACCGGCAAGAAGCTCTCCATCGGTTATCAGACCCGTAACAGAGCTGATGCAGTTTATCTCAAAAAGCTCGTTGACGACGGTATGTTCGGCGATATTTACTACGCGAAGGCAACCGCTCTTCGCCGCCGCGCGGTACCGACCTGGGGCGTATTTCTCAACGAATACGAGCAGGGCGGCGGTCCTCTGATCGACATCGGAACACACGCGCTCGACCTCACGCTTTATATGCTTAATAACTACAAGCCCAAGTATTGCGTTGGCACCGTTTACCACAAGCTCTCGCAGGGCGACCCCGAGCATCAGGGCAACGCCTGGGGCAACTGGGATCCCGAGAAATTTACGGTTGAGGATTCCGCGTTCGGCTTCGTAGTTATGGAAAACGGCGCGACCATCAATCTTGAATCCGCCTGGGCACTCAACGTGGCTGATCCCCGCGAGGCTGTGACCTCCTTCTGCGGAACTCTTGCAGGCGCGGATATGGATCACGGACTCCGCATCAACGGCGTCGCCCACAACGCGCAGTACGAGTTCAAGCCCAATCTTGACGCGAAGGGCGCGGCGTTCTTCGACGGTCACGGCAACGAATCCCCCGCAGACCGCGAGGCTCGTCTCTGGATCGAGGCTGTCGTAAACGACACCACTCCCCTCGTCACCCCCGAGCAGGCGTATACTGTTACCCGTATTCTTGAAGGTATCTATACTTCGGCGAAGACGGGAGATATCTACAAGTTTTAAGTGAAATATTTCTCCTTTGGAGAAATGTGAAATTTTTGCTTCGCAAAAGTGAAATTCGCGCTTTGCGCGAGTGAAATATTCCGCTTTCAGCGGAACGCGAAGGAAGAAATTTGCAAAAGCAAATTTCAATTTATTATAAAAATTTGAGGTAACGGTATGATACTTAACCTTGAACAGATCAAAGCCCTGACCGTCGGAGCTGTTGACGTCGAGGAAAAAGAGGACGGAATTCACTTTTACAAGATGAAGAAGTGTCAGATAGACGCATTTTACGCGCTTTCCGACATCCTCGGCTTCCGCGCGGAGACGACGACGGGTATCAGGCTCGATTTCGAGACCGACAGCAAATACCTCGCACTTGAGATCAAGGGCGGCACGAGATTCGAATATCTCGTAGACGGCGTTTATCAAGGCACTCTGACGGATTCTCGCATCAACCTCGCCGCGCCCTGCCGACTGACTCTTTGCTTCCCCTCCCACGAGATCGGAGTCATTGACAAGATCGAGCTCTCGGACGGTGCACGCGCTACGCGTCATATGTTTGACAGGAAGCTCCTTTTCATCGGCGACAGCATCACGCAGGGCTGGAATTCGGGCATCGACAGCCTTTCCTACGCATGGCGCA
>CALCTE010000056.1 GCA_937893885.1 uncultured Clostridia bacterium
ATGCGATGGAGGTGTTGAGGCTTCCCTTGGAGGACAGAAAGATAACCATATCCCGCGTAAACGGTAAGATGACGTATCCGTCGGAATTTATGCTCGTTGCGGCGATGAATCCCTGCAAATGCGGATATTACGGACACCCCGGCCACCCTTGCAAATGTTCTCCCGAGTCGATACGCAGATATGTTTCGAAGATATCGGGGCCACTTCTTGACAGAATAGATATACAGATAGAAGTACCGTCAGTCGAATACGGAGATCTTACGGCTGACAGCCCTGCGGAAAGCTCGCAAAATATGAGAGAAAGGGTGCTTGAAGCGAGGGAATTTGCAAGAAAGCGCTGCAAAGAAGAGGGAGTGCTATCAAACGCCCGTCTTTCTCCGTCGCAGATAAGAAAATATTGCAAGATAGATTCTCTTGCCGATGCTATGCTTGAATCTGCATTCAAGCGAATGAATCTCTCTGCAAGAGGCTATGACAGAATATTAAAGGTCGCTAGAACAGTTGCCGATCTTGACAAGAAGGACATCATCGAGTCAAAGCATATCGCTACGGCGATACAGCTTAGAAGCCTTGATAGAAAATATTTCGAAAATTGACAGATTTTTCTTGATTTATACGGTGTTTTACGCTAGAATATAAGCATAACATATTTGGAGGTAACTATTATGAGAAAAGGCATTATTATCCACGAATTCGATTTCGGTAAACTCATCGCTTTTGCTGAAGAAGCGGAGGGCGAGGTTTATATCAAGACCGCAGAGGGCGACGTACTCAACATGAAAAGCAAGCTTACCCAACTTCTTGCGCTTTCGGGAAGTATTGACTGGGGCAAGATAGGCGAGGCTGAAGTCGTTTGCGAAAATCTTGAAGATGAGTCGAAGCTTTTCAGACTCAATCTTTTCGGCCACGAGGAAAAGTGAAGATTAAGATAAACGGCAAGGAGACGTTCTTTGAAAAAAGGACGCTTCTTGCCGAAGCCTTAAAATCGGCAGGATTTTCCGTACCGCTTTACTGTTCGGGCAGAGGAGTTTGCAAAAGATGTGCGGTATATGCAAACGGAGAGCTTTCCGAAAGGACGGAAAGCGAAAAAGAGCTTCCAGTGGGCGTGCGTCTTGCTTGTAAGACGTACGCAGAAGGAGATTGTGAGATAAGCGTAATCGAAGGCGAAAGCCTTCCCGTTTTATGCTTTGAAAAGCTACCGCCTCACGAGTCGATTGAAGGTTACGCTATTGCCGTTGACGTAGGCACGACTACGCTTGCCGCCGTGCTTTTAAGAGACGGAAGGGCGGTGGATTTCAGATGTACGCAAAACCCTCACGTAAGCCTTGGAGCAGACGTTTTAACGCGTACGGGCGCAAACGGAGAAGATTTAAGAAATGCAATAAAGGATTTGACAGAGGACTTTTTTAATACGGCTTCTGTGACGAGGCTTTGCGTTTGCGCAAATACGGCGATGCTTTATCTTTTGACGGGCAATGATACCTCTCCTTTAAAAACGAGTCCGTTTACAGTAAATGAGCATTTCGGAAAATACGTCGACGTAGGTCTTCCGATCCCTGCGTATATCCCAAACGTGATTTCGGCGTTTGTCGGAGCTGACGCTCTTTGCGGAATATTGCTTTGCGAGATACTTGCTTGCGGCGGCGACTTTTTATTATGCGATATCGGAACTAATTGCGAGACGGCTTGCAGAAAAGACGAAAAGACGGTCTGTGCATCTGCTGCGGCGGGAAGTGCTTTCGGTGAGATAGGTGTCCCGTCGGAGCTTATAAAGGCTCTTTATCACTTAAAATGCGCGGGAGCGATTGATAAAAACGGGGCTCTTTCGGAAGAAAGCGACCTCGTTTATGACGGTAAAGCGGAGATAAGCGAGAGGGGAGACTTTCTCCTTGCAAGTGACGTATTCAGGCTTATTACGGATAAGGCGGCACTTCGCACAGCGATAGATTTCGTTTGTGACTGCAAATATCCCGAAAGGGTATTTGTTTCGGGAGCAGTTGGCGCAGAGGAAACGGAAAACGCAATGAAGGGTATAGGGCTTTTGCCGCACGGCGCAAACGTTGAATTTCTGCAAAACAGCGCCCTTGCGGGAGCGGC
>CALCTE010000057.1 GCA_937893885.1 uncultured Clostridia bacterium
TATCTTAATGATACTCTTTCATACGACCCTGACGCAAAATGCGACCACCACGACCACGAACACGGCGAAGGTCACACCTGCGGTGAACACGGTTGCGGAAAGCACAGCTGGCACTAATTTTTGATTTGAAGTATCCAAACGCTATCTTTTCTATTTTAGCGTTGGGTATAATCAGTTTTACAGTTTGGAGGAATTCCAATGGATGATATAAAAAATATCGTTGCAAAAAATATAACAGAGCTCCGTTTGTTGAATAATATGACACAGATGGAGCTAGCTGAAAAAATAAATTATTCAGACAAGACTGTTTCAAAATGGGAAAGAGGGGAGTCGTCACCGGATATTGCTGTATTGGTAGAAATTGCAGATCTGTTCGGTGTTACTTTGGATTATCTTGTTCGATCCGAAAACATTGAGAATGCAGTAGTTGAAAATAAAACGAAAGAAGTCAGATATAATCGCCGTGCTATTGCATACATATCTGAAAGCGTCGGATGGATAGTTGCTATACTGGCTTTTATTATTACAACACTTGTATTGAAAGAGACCACATTTCAATGGTTATATTTTGTGTATGCGTTACCAGTCGTGTTGATCGTAAAGCTTGTACTCAATTCGATTTGGTTCAATCCAAGACATAACTACTATATTATATCGGCCTTGATGTGGTCGCTTCTTGCATCCATACATATCACGTTCCTTTATTTTGGCATTAACGTATCACTGATTTATCTTTTAGGTATCGCGGGTCAGATCGTGATTATCCTATGGTCGTTTATCAATAAACCGAAAATCAAATAGACTACATTACAAAACGCCCTGTTTCCTTGAGAAACGGGGCGTTTCTGCGTCATTCTCCGAAACGGAGAGTCGTAGAGAATTAATTCTACGTGAAGGAATTAAAAGAGTAGATAGGCTTCTCTGATACTTCGGTTTACCCTCCGCCACCGTATATGTATAATGGTTTCGTAAAGGTGGTGAAAGCGTTTTGAATATTATGTTTTGTGGTGATAGGGGTGTCTGTCAGGGCGTTTTCCTATCAGCACTTTCTATTTGCAAAAATACAACCGAACCTATTAACTTTTACATTCTGACTGCTTCTGTTGAGGGACATCAACCGATCACACAGGAGTTTGCAAATGAAATGGAGCTTATCTTGAAAACAAAGAATAACCAACACCGTGTTATTTTATTCGACATCAGTGACATGTTTCAAAGCTACCTTCCGCTTGCAAATATGAACACACGGTTTACCCCGATGTGTATGCTGCGTTTGTTTGCTGACATGGTTACGGAGATCCCGGAGAAAGTATTGTACCTGGACACCGATGTTCTTTGCTATGAAGGATTCAGTGAGATGTATGAAATGGATATGTCAGACTATGAGATTGCCGGTGTACCTGATCGATATGGCAAATGGTTCTTCGGGAATGCTCTTAAACATAACTATTTGAATTCCGGTGTTCTGCTCCTCAATATGAAAAAGATCCGCGAGACCAGCTTGTTTGAGAAGTGCCGTGAAATGTGCCGTGATAGGAAAATGTTTATGCCGGACCAAACAGCTCTGAATAAGCTTGCCCGAAAGAGAAAAATCCCAAGCAGATATAATAATCAAGGGGATATGAGAGAGGATACCGTATTCAAACACTTTACTACCTCTTTCAGATTTCTTCCGCGTTTTGAGGTGGTTACCGTAAAACCGTGGCAGGTAAATAAAATGCATGATGAGCTCGGTATATTTGAGTTCGACGATATTATTGAAGAATATAAAGGAGTGCAAAATGATGAACAGAGAGATTCCGATCTTCTTTACAATTGACGACAGCTATGCGCCTTTCCTTGCGGTGGCATTAAACTCTGCGATCAAAAATTCCGATCCGCAACGTAACTATAAAGCAATTGTTTTATATCAGGATTTAGGTGCTGATAATATTTCACGCCTTCAGTCTCTGCAGACTGAGAATTTCAAAATTGAACTAATGCCGATACGCGCAAATATGGAAGCTTTGGACGATAGAATGAGCAACCGCCTGAGATGCGATTACTTTACCCTAACAATTTATTTTCGTTTGTTTATTCCCTCCATGTTTCCACAGTATGATAAAGGGATCTACATAGATAGTGACGTTGTTCTCACGGATGATATTGCAAAACTGTTCGATATAGATATTGGCGAAAATTACATCGGAGCATGCAATGACTTGTCTATCGCAGATATCCCTCCGCTGGTGGCTTACACCGAAAAGGCTGTGGGTGTAAATGCTAAAGAATACATCAATTCCGGTGTTCTGCTGATGAACCTCAAAAAAATGAGAGACGATGATTTGGAAGGACATTTTTTATCACTGCTCAATAAGTATCATTTTGATAGTATTGCTCCCGATCAAGACTATCTGAACGCTATGTGCAACGGTAAGATATATTATCTTGAAGAGAAATGGGATACGATGCCAAATGACGCGAAGCCGATGCTTACAGAAACATCGCTGATACACTATAACCTTTTTTCAAAGCCTTGGTGCTATGATGGCATTCAGTATGAAGAACAGTTCTGGAATTACGCACAGGATTGCGGTTTCATTGACGAAATTCGTGTGTTTAAGGCTAGTTATACAGAGGATAAGAAGAAGGCGGATTCAGAATGCCTTGAGCTACTGGTTCGTAGAGGTATGGAAATTCCCGAAAATGATATTACGTTTAAGAAGATGAATGAAAAAGGAGTCAGGATTCGACTATGATTATTGGTGAAAACCGTAAGGCAGTAATAGAAAATATAAAGAGGTATGCTGAGAGTGAGCAGTTCCATAACAAGGTCGAAGTAAACGACCCCAACCTTACCGCCGAGCAAAGCAGGAAAATCACAGATAACTATATTGAAAACCGAAATAGAGTTTTATATAAATTCAAAAAATATCTTGGCGTTTGGCTTGCCAAAGCGGCTACAAGTCTGATCAATAAGGACACAGAGATTATTGGCCTGGATAAAATACCTAATGATCTCGGTGGAGTACTGATTACAAGCAATCACTTTAGTCCTCTTGAAAATACGGTAATTCGCCATCTCACCAATAAACTCGGAAGAAAAGATCTCGGGATCATCAGTCAGACATCTAACTTTGCAATGAAGGGTCTCGTTGGCTATTTAATGAACTATGCAGACACAATTCCTATTTCAACCGAGCCGAGATATCTTGCAAGGGATTTTCTATCCCTATTAAAGGAGAGTCTTGTTCATAAAAAACACGCCATTCTTTTGTATCCTGAACAAGAAATGTGGTTTAATTACCGCAAGCCAAGACCGCCTAAGGACGGCGCCTATTTCTTTGCATCAAAGTTAAACGTACCTATTGTATCTTGCTTTGTGGAAATGGTAGATTTGACCAAAGATGACACACCCGAATTTAAAAAGGTGAAATATATTCTGCACGTGCTTGATGTGTTATACCCGGATCCACAAAAATCAGTAAGAGAAAATACGGAATTCCTCAGCCATACCGACTATACCTTAAAGAAAAACTGTTATGAATCGGTGTACGGTAAGGAACTTACTTATACGTTTGAAAACTCCGACATTGCCGGTTGGAAAGGTGCGCTATGAAAGAAACAAGATATTACTCAAGTTACGAAGATGATTTCGAGGAAAGCGCTAATCAAAACTATGCTCTTCCTGAAAGTTATGAGTGGGTAAAAAATGACATTCTTTCGAAGTTGCTCTCCGGTTTAGTGTATGGAACAGCAGTTGTTCTGGGTGGAGCGTATTGCAAATGTTTTCTGCATATGAAAGTAAAGGGGAGACGTAAGCTTAAAGGATTGAAAGGTGATTTCTTTATCTATGGAAACCACACACAACCCGTCGGCGATGTTTTTATCCCGGCTTTGTGTGCTCTTCCGAGAAGAATATATACTGTTGTAAGTACGGCAAATTACGGTATTCCCTTCATTGGTAAAATCCTGCCTTATCTCGGCGCTTTACCTGTTGTAGGTTCCCTACACGGAATAAAAGAGCTAAATAAGGCAATAGAGGAAAGAATAAATAAGAACCATCCGATCGTTATATACCCGGAAGCTCATGTGTGGGAATACTATACCGAGATTCGTCCTTTCCCCGAAACCTCATTCAAATATCCGGCAAGGCTTAATAAGCCGGTGATTGCCATGACAGAAACCTATCGGAAAAGTAAGGTGTTTAAACGTCCTGTTATGGAAGTGTATTTAGACGGTCCTTACTATGCAACGGAAGAATCGGTTAAAGAAAGGACAAAGAACCTTCATGATCAGGTATATGATGTGATGAAGAAAAGAAGTAAAAACAGCAATGTAGAATATATACAGTATAGAAAAAAGGAGAATGTGTTATGAGAAAATTAAAAATTGTTTCGGATTCCTCATCCGACCTACTGAAATTAGATAATGCGGATTTTGATTTTTCACCAATGAAAATCCTAACGGATGAAAGAGAGTTTGTGGATGACCGAAATCTCGATATTAATGAGATGGCTGCCTATCTTGAAAACTACAAAGGTAAATCGCGCACCTCTTGTCCGAACCCGTCAGACTGGTTAGAAGCTTTCGGCGATGCCGATGATATTATCTGCGTCACAATCACGAGCGCTTTATCCGGCTCCTACAATTCAGCCTGTGTAGCAAAGCAAATCTATGAGGCCGAAAACGAAGGTAAACGTGTTTTTGTGCTCGATACACTTTCTGCAGGTCCGGAAATCTCATTGATCGTAAAAAAATTAGAGGAGTATCTGAAAAACGGTATGGACTATGATACTGTTTGCGGTCGCATTAAGGCGTATATAAAGCAGACCGGTCTTTTGTTTATGCTCAAATCACTGAATAATTTCGCGAACAACGGCCGTGTTTCTCCACTTGTCGCAAGAATAGCCGGGTTTGCCGGTATTTGCATTGTAGGTAAAGCCAGTGATGAAGGAACACTTGAACCAACACATAAGTGCCGCGGTGAAGCACGTTCAATAGAGACAATAATAAAAGATCTCAGTGCCATGGGACTGAAAAATGGTAAGGTGAGTATAGCCCATTGTCAAAATGAAGAAGGAGCACTAAAACTTAAAGATCTGATTGCTGAGAAATTCAAAAATGCTCAGGTAGAAATTCATAAGTTAAGAGGACTCTGCAGCTTTTACGCAGAAAAAGGCGGGTTCCTTGTTGGATTTGAGAAAATGTAAGGGTAAAAATTCGAAAAGTATGATTCTTATAAAAGGTATACGCTTATCATTGTTTACAAGTAATATTATAAAATCGGCTTAAAATGTTGATTTTTGGCTTCTGTGGTGGTATAATATTTGCCGACGAAAAGAGCTCAACCATATTGGATTCTTATGAGAGCATACAAATTACATATACCCTCACATCATATCTGATTGATTAACTCGAGTAATCAAAATTTTATGAAAGAGGGTGTTTTTTTATGACACAAACAGCAAGTATTTTTCTCAGCCTTTCTGTTGCCTTGCTTGCAGGATTGCTTCTTTCAAGGCTTGCAAAAAAGGTTCAGCTTCCTGCCGTTACCGCGTATCTTGTAGCCGGTGTTTTGATCGGTCCGTTCGTGCTCGGTAAGATCGGTATTCCAGGTCTTGGCATCACCTCGAATCAGATCGAAGGATTCGGTTTGATCTCGGATCTGGCACTCGGCTTTATTGCCTTTTCGATGGGTAGTGAATTCCGTATTGCTCAGCTTAAAAAGATTGGCAAACAGGCAACATTCATAGGAGTATTCCAAGCGCTTTTTGCAACGCTTGTCGTAGATGCTGCTTTGATCGTTTTGCATCTCATTATCCCCGAAACCTTTACGCTCGAGTCGGCAATCGTTCTCGGTGCAGTGGCAACCGCAACCGCACCGTCTGCAACCTTGATGGTAGTAAAGCAGTATAAGGCAAAGGGGCCCGTAACCGATATCCTACTTCCCGTTGTCGCATTGGATGATGCGGTTGG
>CALCTE010000058.1 GCA_937893885.1 uncultured Clostridia bacterium
GCTACAGAGGACTGTGTCATGTAGTATATCTTTAAGCGTCTGCCCTTGTCGGAGGGGGGCTGAACACGGGAGGTTGCTTCGTTTAAAACGTCGTTGAGCATACCAGTTGTCACTCTCGTCGAATTACTTGCGTTGACCTCTACTATCTTCTCGTAAAGCGTATTCACTCTTTGGCCCGTTTTGGCGGAAATGAAGGCTATCGGAGCGTAGGTCATATAAGAAAGTCCGTTGTATATCTGTTCTTTGAAGCGGTTTACTGTATTCGTATCTTTCTCAAGGCTATCCCATTTGTTTACGCAAACTATTGACGCCTTGCCCGCTTCGTGTGCTATTCCCGCGATATGCTCGTCTTGGTCGGTAAGTCCTTCGTTTGCATCAATCATTATAAGGCATACGTCGGCGCGCTCGACCGCCATGTGTGCACGCAGCACGCTGTATTTTTCAATAGCGTTATCGACCTTGCTCTTTCTTCTGATACCCGCCGTATCAATAAACGTGAATTCGCCGTATTCGTTTGTTACGAAGGTATCAATAGCGTCTCTGGTCGTGCCTGCGATATCGGAGACGATGACTCTGTTTTCTCCGAGAAGGCAGTTTATAAGCGAGCTCTTTCCCGCATTGGGCTTACCGATAACGGCAACCTTTATTCCGTTTTCATCTTCCTCACCCTCGACGTAAGGCGGTAAAAGCTCGGTAACTCTGTCAAGAAGGTCACCCGTACCTGTGCCGTGAAGCGAGGAAACTGCGATTACGTCGTCCATCGCAAGCTCGTAAAACTCATAAAACTCGGAAGGCATATTGCCGACCTTATCCACCTTATTAACGCAGATAACGCAAGGTTTACCACTTTTTCTAAGCATCGTAGCGATGTCCTTATCGTCCGCAGTGACGCCCGTTCTCACGTCAGTCATAAAAACGATAACGTCAGCGCTTTCTATGGCGAGGTTTGCCTGCATTCTCATATGCGATAGTATTACATCTCCGGATGCAGGCTCAATTCCGCCCGTATCGATTATCACGAATTTTCTTCCGTTCCATTCGGTATCGTGATACAGTCTGTCACGTGTTACACCGGGTGTATCTTCAACAATTGATACCCTCTCGCCCGACAGTTTATTAAATAGAGTGCTTTTGCCGACGTTAGGACGTCCGACTATAGCTACTACGGGTTTTGACATTACAAAGCCCCCTTACTGAAATAATCTGAAAAACGATGTGCCATCCGCATCAAGCGGCACGACTTCTACGTTTAATTTATTAGATACCTCGTCAAGACTTACGTCATCAAGGAATCTGTCCATTTCATAGCGAAGCATAACCTTGGGAATATAGAGCCTTTTTCCGAGCGGCTTGCCTTCAAGCTCTTTTATGAGGTCACCGCCCGTTACGAGCCCCGCAACATTTACGCTTTCGCCGAAAAATACATTTTTTATCTTATAAAGCTTAATAAAGCTTCTGTCGCCCTTGAAATACTTTTGACATATCCTCTCTGCAGACTCGTCTAAAGTCGGGTATGCCGCATATCCCGTAGCAACTGAAAAAGGAACAGGTTCTGCCAATATTTCCTCTTCTTGGAGGCAATAATCAACGTCACTTATGAAAGAGCGCAAAAGTCCCACTCCGTTATCAAATTGCGGATAATCGCCATAGAAGCTTTCCTCGGGAATGGGAAGTTCTGCCTTTAAGTAAAGCTCGTCCGCACTATAGCAGATGCGATCTCCGTACTTTTCAAGAAATCTGTCGCCGAAGCGGTTAACTGTAGCTATAACTTCAGCCGCTTCTTCCTTTGTGAAGGCTCGCAGCGGATAAAGACCTTCTCTGTGCTTCGTAAGTCCGACGGGTACAACGGCTATACTTTGAAGCGCGGGGATATATTTTTCAAGATCCGTAAGGCTTCTTTCAAGCTCTTTACCGTCATTTAATTCGGGGCACAAAACTATCTGCGCGTTGAGCCATATTCCGTTTTCGGCAAATTTATCCAAGTACGACAGGCACTTGCCTGCATTTTTGTTGTTCATAAGCTTCACGCGAAGCTCGGGGTTTGTCGTGTGTACGGAAACGTTTATCGGAGAGATGTGCATTTTAATAATTCTCTCGACGTCTTCATCGCTTAAATTGGTGAGGGTTATATAGTTACCCGCTAAAAACGACATACGCGAGTCGTCGTCCTTGAAGTAAATGCTCTCGCGCATTCCCTTTGGATTCTGGTCGATAAAGCAAAAGGCGCATTTATTTCTGCAGCTTCTCTTTTTGTCCATAAGATAGCTGTCAAACTCGCAGCCAAACTGCTCGTATTCGTCTTTTCTGACTTTAAGCGTAAGAAGCTCCGGCCCTCTGTGAACAAGCACCGAAAAGCTTTTTTCAGACGTATAAAAATCATAGTCGATAACATCGCAAATATTATTTCCGTCAATGGAAATAATAATATCACCTGATTTTATTCCGCATTTTTGTGCAGGCGAGCCTACAGTGACTCCTCTTACGGTAACCGTAAAAACACCCCCTTACTAAAAAATATGGGAAGAGCTTCGCCCTTCCCACTTAAGATATGGATTAGTCGCCGATAACTTCTTTTCCGTCGTAGCTACCGCAGTTTTTGCATACCCTGTGCGAAAGTGTGTATTCATTGCACTTGGGGCACTTTACGAGCGTAGGAGCGTCCATCTTCCACACGCTTGAACGTCTCTTCTTGCTTTGGAAACTTTACTCTTCGGTACTGCCATTCTGATGACACCTCAACTTTCAATATATCGCCATAAGGCTTATAATTATTTTTTACCGTTGTTAATTGCATCAATGATCTTTTGTAATCTCGGATCCACCTGTGCTTTACATTCGCAAGGCCCCTCGTTCAGATCCTTACCGCATTTGGAGCACAGCCCGAGGCAGTTCTCGGAGCATAGTTCGGTCATAGGA
>CALCTE010000059.1 GCA_937893885.1 uncultured Clostridia bacterium
CTACGTGTTATGAATAAGCAATAACATCTCAAAAAATCTAGCTACTCAAATTATAGTTTATCGTTCGAACTTATCGTAGCAAAATTCCTTTATGCATAGTCTTAATCACACATCCTATTATAGCACAAAAACCGCAGAAAATCAATCTGCGGTTTCTGTATTTTCGGATTTTTGTTAAGAGTAACGTGTCGGTAGGTAAAAACTGTCCTTTAGGGCACACCCCTATCGCCTTCCGATTTTTTATATTATATCTTATTGCCGAGTATCTCTCTGTATTCCCGATAGAAGCTCTCGTAAGTGCCTTTTAATATCTCTTCTCTTATACGCTCAATAAGGCTGTTGTAAAAATACAGATTATGCTGTACGGCAAGCCTGAGTCCGAGCATCTCGTTTGCCTTGAAAAGATGGTGGACGTAAGCCCTTGTGTGATTTCTGCACGCGGGGCAGTCACAAGCCGTATCAAGAGGCGCTTGGTCAAGTTCGAAGCGTTTATTGAGTATATGGAACGTGCCACCCCAAGTAAATATCGTTCCGTGGCGCGCGTTTCTTGAGGGCATTACGCAGTCAAAAAAGTCAATTCCTCTGTATACGCCTTCAAGTAAATTTACGGGTGTGCCGACTCCCATAAGATAGCGCGGCTTATTGTCGGGGGCGTACGGCATAACGTCGTCAAGCACTCTGTACATAACCTCCGCAGGCTCTCCCACGGCAAGACCGCCTATGGCATATCCGTCGGCATCAAGGGCTGCTATCCTTTTCATGTGGTCGATACGAAGGTCGGAGAAGGTACAGCCTTGATTTATCGCAAACAAAAGCTGTTTTTTATTTATCGTATCATCAAGCATATTAAGTCTTTCGTGCTCGATAACGCACCTTTCGTACCAACGGTACGTGCGCTCAACGGACTCTTTTGCGTATGAATGCTCGCAGGGGTTTTCTACGCACTCGTCAAACGCCATCGCGATAGTTGACGCAAGGTTAGACTGTATGCGCATACTCTCCTCGGGACCCATAAATATACGGTGTCCGTCAATGTGCGACAGGAATTCGACGCCCTCTTCACTAATCTTATTGAGCTTTGCCAGAGAAAACACCTGAAATCCGCCGCTATCGGTCAAAATGGGCTTATTCCAGTTCATGAACTTATGAAGGCCGCCGAGCTTCTTTACCGTCTCGTCGCCGGGACGAAGATGCAAATGATAGGTGTTGCAAAGCTCTACCTTCGTTTTTAAATCTTGTAAGTCGACAGACGATATACCGTTCATAAACACGGGGGTCGTTATATCGCCGTGAACGGTGTGAAATATACCCGCTCTCGCGTTTTTTTCTCTTGCTATTATTTCAAACATATTTTTCCTATCTTCCGAATTGATTTTCAAGGCTTGATTTCTTTATCTCATAAGCTACGGGCCTTCCGTGAGGGCAGTAGCGCACCGCGTTATCCGTAAGCACCGCGTCGACGACGTATTCGTTCTGCATACGGTTTGTAGTTTGTCCGCCCTTCATTGCCGCCTTGCACGCGGCGGTAAACAGCGCTCTTTCGTAAACGGCACTTCGGAGATTTATTCTTCCCCTGTCCTCATAAAGCGAGCCTGCAAGCGATATTACGACACTTTCCACGTCCGCATCCGCAAAGGGAAGCGGAACTGCTCTTACAAGTACGCTGTCGCTTCCGAATACCTCTATATCAAAGCCGTATTTTTTTATCTCTTCTTCAAATTCCGATAAAGCCGCCATTTCGTTTTTGGAAAGTCCTACGGTAACGGGCACAAGAAGCTCTTGGCTGTAGCTGTCGGTTCTGTCCTTGATAACCTCGTTATAAAGCATTCTCTCATGGGCGGCGTGCTTGTCGATAACTAAAATTTTATCCGAAAGCTCGACGAAAATATAACAGTTATACGCTTCGCCTATTATGCGATATTTCGGTCTTTGAAGTTCGGATAAGAGCCTTGCTTTTTCTTCGCCGTCGCTTGACTCTTCTTTAGGTAAACAAGGCGTCACTTCGGGCGTGAAAGGCACGTCCGCGGGGTCGCTTTCTCCGATTATCACGCTGTTATATCCCGCGCCGCTTTCGGTATTTACCTTATCGTTTGCGCCGAAAGAAAATCTTACGGGAATATTTTCGCGGGGGGCTTCTTCCTTTGTTAATGGCACGAAACTTCTTGCCGCTTCAAAGCCTTTTTCGGCGTAGCTGTCCGCAGGTCTTAATTGAAGCGTCGGTCTTTCGGTGCTTTCGGAAAGCGTATTTTTCACGGCAAAGTATACGGCGTCAAACACCTGCTTTTCGCTTGTGAACTTCACCTCTTGCTTTGTCGGGTGTACGTTTACGTCTACGCTCGTGAAATCTGCAGACAAAAACAGTACGCAGGTTGGGAAGCTTCCCTCGGGCATATACGTACGATAGCCCTCGTCAAGTGCGGCGGACACGGTCTTTGAGCGTATGCTTCTTCCGTTTAGGAAGATATATTGAATATTGCGGTTAGACCTGCCTCTTTCCGCCTTACATATAAAGCCGTGTGCGCTTACCGCGCTTTCGCTGTAGCCTGCTTTTATGGGCACAAGCGTTTCGTAAAATTCCTTGCCAAGCACGGTATATATCGCGTTTTCAACGTTACCGTCACCGCGCGTGGTGTATTTTTGCTTATTGTCAACTATGTATTTTACGGATATTTCGGGGTGGGAAAGCGCAAGCCTATCTACAACCGATGATACTGCCATTGCCTCGGCAAAGTCCTTTTTTAAGAATTTTCGCCTTGCGGGTACGTTATAAAAAAGGTCTTGGGCTATCATCGTCGTACCCTCGGGACAACCCGCCTCGGAAAGCGTAATACCCTCCTCTGCGGTAAAGGAAACGGCGTATCCCTTTTCGCTTTCTCTTTGGCGCGTGAGTATCTTGAATCTGCTTACGGCGGAAATGGCGGCAAGTGCCTCGCCTCTGAAACCGAGGGTCGCTATGCCGTATAAGTCCTCGGCGCTTCTTATTTTACTCGTAGCGTGGCGGATTATGCAGTTTTGCGCATCCTCTTTTGACATTCCCTCTCCGTCGTCGCTCACTCTTATATAAGTGACGCCGCCGTTTTGTATCTCTACGGTGATGCGCTTTGCTCCCGCATCGACGGAGTTTTCCATAAGTTCTTTGACAACGGAAGCGGGTCTTTCCACCACTTCACCCGCGGCTATTAAATTGGCTGTCTGTGTGTCAAGTACCTTTATGCTTCCCATCGTTCATCCTTTAAAGTAGATTTTTCATCTTGTAAAGCGTGTTGAGTGCCTCTATGGGACTTAATGTGTCTATATCAACGTTTTTGAGTATCTGCAAAGCTTCGCTTTCCGCTTGGTCTTGGAAGCTTATCTGTGCGTCTTGTTCGCTTTTTACCGTAAGTTTGGGGTGCTTTTGCTCGTTTAAGCCCTGCAGTATCTGCTTTGCCCGAACTACTAGTTCCTTGGGAACTCCCGCAAGGTGCGCAACCTCTATTCCGTAGCTTTCATCCGCGCTTCCCCTTACTATCTTGCGAAGGAAGATTACGTCATTTCCGTGCTTACGAGCCTTTATGTTGTAGTTTATGACGCCTTCGCAGGTATTTTCAAGCTCCGCAAGCTCGTGATAGTGCGTTGCAAAAAGTGCCTTTGCTCCGCATTTCTTGCTGACCGTATACTCTGCGACCGCTTTTGCAATGCTCATTCCGTCGTAGGTAGAAGTACCTCTGCCTATCTCGTCGTAAATTATGAAGCTTCGGGGAGTTGCATTCTTTAAAATATTCGCGACCTCACTCATCTCAAGCATAAACGTAGACTTGCCGAAAGCAAGGTCGTCTGATGCGCCTATTCTTGTAAATAGCTTGTCTACTATTCCTATCCTTGCGCTCTTTGCGGGCACGAATGAGCCCATCTGGGCAAGGATTATTATTATCGCGGTCTGTCTCATATACGTCGACTTGCCCGCCATATTCGGTCCCGTGATAAGCGCAAGGCGGTTTGACGCAGAGTCAAGATACGTGTCGTTAGGCACGAACATACCGTCCTTTAAGTACGCTTCGACTACGCTGTGGCGTCCGTCTTTGATGTCGATTATATCTCCGAGGTCGACCTCAGGACGACAGTAAGCGCACTCGTCTGCAAGAGTTGCAAAGCTTGCCATCACGTCAAGCTGTGATATCGCGGACGCCGTTTTTTGAAGGCGCTCAAGATGGCTTGATATTTCCGAAAGAAGTTTTGCGAATATGTCATATTCAAGTGCCACAAGCTTTTCTTTTGCGCCCAAAACGGTGCTTTCCATACTCTTGAGCTCTTCCGTTATGTATCTTTCACAGTTTGTGAGCGTCTGCTTTCTCATATATCTTTCGGGAACTCTGTCTTTATATGAATTCGTTATCTCTATAAAGTACCCGAACACCTTGTTATAGCCAACGCGAAGCTTCGGTATACCCGTTTGCTCCCTTTCATTCGCCTCCAAAGCGGCTATCCAGCTATTACCGTCCTTTACGGCACTTCGCAAATAATCTACGTTCTTATCATAGCCGTCCTTTATCATACCTCCTTCTTTAACAAGCGCAGGAGGCTCGTCTACTATCGAAGAAGAAATAAGAGATGCGATATCTTCCATCATATCTATCTTTTCAAAAAGCTCTGTGATATACGCTGAGGAAAATACGGAAAGCTCCTTTTTTAAAAGCGGAAGTCTTTTCAAGGTGAGTTCCAGCGCTTTAAGGTCTCTTGCGTTTGCGCTTTTATACGCAATACGCGATGAAAGCCTTTCGATATCCGAAAGCTTCGAAAGTATATCTCGCACACCGTCTCTGCCGATAGGCGTATTTACGAGCTCCTCAACGGCGTCAAGACGTTTATTTATGACATTTGGATTTACAAGCGGTCGTTCAAGATAGTTTCTTATAAGTCTTGTGCCCATAGGTGTCTTGGTTTTGTCTATTACCGAAAGAAGCGTTCCCTTTTTATCTCCCGAATGAGAACCGACACAAAGCTCAAGGCTTTTTTTCGCAGTAATGTCCATTTCAAGATGCTGTCCCTCTTTTGAAAAGCTGAAATGCTTTATGGGTACGGGAGCGGTCTTATTCATATCCTCAAGATACAAAATGAGTCCGCCCATAGCGTTATATACCGCAGAAAGCTCATCTTTTTCGAGAGGGATATCCGCCTCACTTCCGAATTTCGCAAATACGGTTATTCTCGCAAGATCTGTGCTGAAAAGCTCGGGCTTTGACGTGCAAAGCGCTTTTGGAAGTCTTAATCTCACCGCCGCAAGAAGCTCGTTTTCCCTCTCGGCGTTTGCGATAAGCTCTCGAGGAGCGTAGGAAAAAAGTTCCGTGCAAAGTCTGTCAAAAGCGTCCTTACCCGAAAAAAGCGTGCTGTACATTTCGCCCGTTGAAATATCGGCGGCGGCGAGTGCAAATATGTCTTCACCAAAATAAACCGAGCAGATAAAGTTGTTGCTTTGCTCCGATAAAAGCCCCGCTTCCGTTACCGTACCGGGAGTTATTATTCTTACAACGTCGCGCTTTACGATACCTTTCGTAACAAGCTTCGGGTCCTCCACCTGCTCGCATACCGCAACCTTATAACCCGCGTTTATGAGCTTTGCAATATATTGCTCTGTGCTGTGATACGGCACGCCGCACATAGGCGCGCGCGCAGCATCCTTTCCCGCATCCTTTCCCGTAAGCACAAGGTCACATACCTTGCTGCCTATCTCAGCATCATCATAGAACATTTCATAAAAATCTCCCACACGGTAAAAGAGCACACAGTCGGGATATTTTTCTTTTATGTCAAAATATTGCTCCATCATTGGGCTGGTTCCCATAGCGCTTCTCCCTTAACTAAATTTAAACTTCCTTTGCTTTAGTGGCAACCGTGACAATGACTGCAGTCGTGGCTGCACCCCTCTTCACTTTCTCCGTTTATCGCCGCTTCGAGTATGCGGTTTACTTCCGTCAAAATGACGTTTGCCTTTTCCTCTGCGCGTCTTAAATTTACTATCTCTTCAGACTTGTTGACCTCGTCTGCAAGAGTCATCATTCTGTCCTTTATGGCTACCATGGTTTCCTTGTCGGCTTCTTCGCCCTTGTTCATTTCCTCCTGCAAAGCGGCGGACTGCACCATATATTCTTTTGCCGTAGCCGCAAGCGCTTCGTTTGCAAGATATGCTTTTCTCGCGTTTTGAAGCTCGATTATAGCCTCGTTTTGTTCAATTTCTTTTGCAAGATTCTGTGCTGCTTCGATAATGCTCATTTTATTTTTCTCCTTTTACAAGTTCGCCGTACATTTGGTACGACATAGTTTTCGTTATTTTTACGTTTATTTTATCGCCGGGCAAAATTCCGTCACACGACTCTATGTGAACTATCTTGCCGGTAGACGTGCGCGCGCTTATCATATTCTTGTTTTTCTTGCTTATTCCCTCTACGTACGTAACTACAGTTTTTCCCAAGAAGGCGCGATTTATGTCTGCCATTATCTCAGTCTGAAGCGCAATAAGCTTTTGAAGGCGTTCTTTTTTTACGTCCTCGGGAACCTGATTTTCAAACTCTGCCGCAGGAGTACCGCTTCGCTTTGAATACGCAAACGAATATACCGCATCGTAGCGTATCTTTCTCATCGCTTCCAAAGTAAGCTCAAAATCCTCGTCTGTCTCTCCGGGAAAGCCGACGATTATGTCTGCGGAAATAGACGCATTGGGTATCTTTTCCCTTATCTTCTTCACCTTTTCGTAATACTCGGCGAATGTGTAGCGCCTGTTCATCGCAGAAAGTATCTTATCGCTTCCGCTCTGTATGGGAAAATGTATCATGGGCGCCATCTTTTCGTTTTTCGCAATACAGTCTATAAGCTCATCTGATACGTCCTTCGGGTGAGATGTCATAAACTTCACGGTAAAGTCACCGTCTATCTTGCATATCTCACCACAAAGCTGTGCAAAGCTTACGGGTGGTGAAAGCTCCTTACCGTAGGAGTTCACGTTTTGCCCCAGAAGCGTTATCTCTTTACAGCCGGTTTCAACAAGCTCTCTTATCTCGGCAAGTATCGCACTCTTTTCACGGCTTCTTTCCCTGCCCCTTACGTACGGCACTATACAATAGCTGCAGAAATTATTACAACCGTACATAACGCTGACGGACGCTTTTTCCGAAGCGTGTCTGTATACGTTCATTCCCTCCGGAAGATATCCGTCGTTTTCTTCGATGTGGAATATGCGCTTTTGTCTGTTTATAGCTTGGTTGAAAATTTCGGGGAAATGCGGCAGAGAGTTCGTGCCGAAAAGAAAGTCGATGTAGGGGAAGCTTCGCTTTATATCGTTTTGACGGTGCTCTTGCTGTACCATACATCCGCCTATGCCCGTCAAAAGATACGGATTTTTCTCCTTTTTCGCTTTTAAGTTGCCCGTCTTTGAAAGCGCCTTGAGCTCCGCATGCTCTCTTACTGCGCAGGTGTTAAGTACTATGCAGTCGGGAACTATATCCGCTTCTCCCAATACGATCTGGTAGCCGTAAGAAAAAAGCTCGCCCGCGATTATCTCGGAATCAGCTTCGTTTTGCTGACAGCCGTAGGTCACTACCTGTGCCGTAAGCTTTCTTTGAAGCTTCGTTTCCAAAGCCGTGACGTATTCTCTGTTTTTTTCTCTGAACCCATCTTGCTTTGCCGAGTCGTCTCGGCTTATATATTTTTCCATATCTACATCCTGATAACGTCGTATTCTCCGCCTACAGAAGTAAAATCACTCCAAAAATTGCTGTAGGACTTGGCAACCGCCTCGGCATTTTTAATTATTACGGGTTCTTCGCACTTACAGGACATTACGGCCGCCGCAAGCACGAGTCTGTGGTCGCCGCAGCAGGGCGCTTCGCCGCCGCGAAGTTTAGGCGTACCCTCGATTATGATATCTTCTTCAAAGGAATAAGCCTTGCCGCCGAGGGCGTTTATGAGCTCGCATATTCCCTCAAGTCTATCGCTTTCTCTGTGCTTTAATTTGCCGACTCCCATAATGTGACTTGTGCCCTGCGCCGTAGCCGCTACGGCACAAAGGGAGGTGACTATATCGGGAAACTGCGATGCGTGTAAGCAGAACGAGTGGAGATTTGAGCTGTTGCAGTGCAAAACTCCGTCCATCTCAAATATAAGCGCTCCCATCGAAACGAGAACGTCTATAACCGTTTCGTCTGCCTGAGACGACTTCATCGAAAGTCCCTTTACACCGACACCCGTTGCAAGCCATACGGAAGATGCGGCATAATCCGCTTCCACGTCGAAGCGTCCGGGAGATACGAAAGGTCTACCGTGGATTATATAGCCGTCGGGCTCAATCTCTATATTCGCTCCGAAGCTTTCAAGCACTGAAACGGTCTGGTCGATATACCGCTTCGAATTTATGGGCGGGAGAAGTACTATTCTGCTCTCCCCTTCCGTTCTAGCAAGTCCCATAAGAAGACTCGATACGAACTGCGAGCTTTCGTATGCAGGAATATAGTAAGTGCCGTTTTTTATCTTTCCCGTCATTCTTATGGGAAGCGTGGAGCTTTCAAAGTTACATCCGTGGTTTTTCAAAGAATCCATAAGGGGTGAGATATGCTCCGTTGAAACATTACCCGTAAAAACCGAGTTTATGCCCAAAGACGCCGCGATGGGTATGGCAAAGCGAAGCGTACTGCTGCTTTGGCCGCAGTCAAATACCGCTTCATCGTGCATCATGCTTATCGGCACAACGTCGATATAATCGGGTGCGACGGTTATCTTCGCCCCTATTATTCTCAAAAGCTCTATTGTCTTTTTTACGTCGTAGGGCGGATCAGTGACGTTAAGCCTCGTTGGCTTATCGGAAAGAGCCGCACATATTAAAGCCCTATGGCAGATAGATTTGCTCTTCGGTGCCGATACGGTGCCGTAGAGCTTTTTTGGTGTAATCGAAATGTCCATGATTCCCGTCCGTACTACAAAATTCTACAGTGGTTCAGTATACCATATATACGCTTATAAGTCAATATCCGCGCCTTATTTCAACGGCTCAAAATCCGATGCGGGATGCTTGCAAATGGGGCAGATGAAGTCCTCGGGAAGCTCATCGCCCTCATGCACGTATCCGCATATCTTGCAAACGTATCCTTTCTTCTTTGCTTCGGGCTTCGGCTTTACGTTTGCATGGTAGAAGCTATAGCTCATCGTCTCATCGCGATTTATCACCTTTGCTTCGGTAACAGAGCAAATAAACATTCCGTGGCTTTTAAGGTCGATATACTGCTCGACCTTAAGCGACATATACGAATTGATATAGTTGCGAAGATAAATAAGTCCGTTTTCACTGCGAAGCGAAACGATATTTTCGAATTTGTCAACGTCTCTTCCGCTTCGAAAGCCGTAAGCTTCGAAAACGAAAAAGGGCGTGTTAACGGTAAGGCAGTTTACGTTCATAATTCCAGTTTCTTTGATGACGTCGTGAGAATAATTTGCTTTGTTTATTGAAACGGCTATGGTATTCGGGTCGTTTGCCACCTGCGCCACGGTGTTACATATAAAGGCGTTGTCCTTTTTTCCGTCGTTTAAGGTTATTACGTAAAGCCCATATCCTATGCTGTGAAATGCTTTTGTATCTATGCTCATATCCGTTCTCCTTATACGTTATTTGTACGCTATTATTTTACATCAAAATAAGCTATTTTACAATAGTATTTTTTCGTATGCCAAGAGGCAAAAAGGCTTGACTGTGAGGAAATTCTTTGCTATAATTACTTTGATTTTTGTAAAATATGACTTAAGGAGAAAAAAATGAAGTTTTTTGAAGAACTCAAGAATTATGACAAAGAAGTAGCAGAGGCGTGTGAGGCGGAGCTTTCCCGTCAAAGACACAACATCGAACTTATCGCGTCCGAAAACATCGTTTCCGAAGCGGTGCTTCTTGCCGCAGGCGGTGTTCTTACCAATAAATACGCAGAGGGATACCCCTCAAAAAGATACTACGGCGGTTGCCAATGCGTTGACGTAGCGGAGGAGATTGCAAGAGAAAGAGCGAAAAAGCTCTTCGGCGCAGAGCATGCAAACGTTCAGCCCCACTCGGGAGCAAACGCAAACCTCGCCGTATTCTTCGCACTTCTTGAGCCCGGTGACACGGTTATGGGTATGAGCCTTGCCGAAGGCGGACACCTTTCCCACGGTTCGCCTGTCAACATCTCGGGTAAATATTTCAACGTTATCCCCTACGGTCTTGACCCCGAAACCGAGACTATCGACTACGACAAAATGGAAGAACTTGCTTTAACTCACAAGCCCAAGCTCATCGTAGCGGGCGCAAGCGCTTATTCGAGAGTTATTGACTACAAGAGATGCAGGGAGATAGCAGATAAGGTCGGTGCGTATCTTATGGTAGATATGGCTCATATCGCAGGTCTTGTTGCGGCAGGTCTTCACCCCTCTCCCGTTCCTTATGCACAGATCGTAACCACGACCACGCATAAGACCTTACGCGGTCCCCGTGGCGGACTTATCCTCTGCACAGAAGAGCTCGCAAAAAAGATAGATAAGGCTATCTTCCCCGGCACGCAAGGCGGCCCGCTTATGCACATCATCGCGGCGAAGGCTGTCGCTTTCGGCGAAGCTCTTACCGACGAGTTCAAAGCATATCAACAGCAGGTAGTTAAAAACGCGCAGGTGCTTTGCGAGGCTTTAAAAGAGCAGGGCATCAAGATCGTTTCAAACGGCACGGACAACCATCTTATGCTTCTCGATCTTCGCGGCACGGGTGTAACAGGTAAAGAGCTTGAGCATCGTCTTGACGAAGTTCACATCACCGCAAACAAAAACGCTATCCCCAACGATCCCGAAAGCCCCTTCATCACGAGCGGTATACGCGTAGGTACTCCCGCCGTAACGTCTCGCGGATTTAAAGAGCCCGAAATGCTCCTTATCGCAAAGTGGATAAAGGAAATCATCACGGACTTCGATGCAAATAAGGAAAGAATAACAAAGGAAGTTATCGCACTTTGCGAGAAATTCCCGATTTACAACTGACGTATGTATTTTTATCGAAGGCTCAGGGATATGAGAGAGGACGCGGACAAAAAGCAAGAAGATATAGCGCTTGTGTTAAATATCACAAGACAGCAATATCAGCTTTACGAAAGCGGTAAGCGTGAAATGCCTATGCACCATTTTATCACTTTGGCAAAATACTACAACGTATCTCTTGACTATCTTTCGGGGCTTACAAATACACCGACGAAGCTTAAATAACAAAAGCAAAATGAGCACGGGCAAAATACCTGTGCTCATTTTTATTATTCATCTTGCTTTATTTTGGGAAGGCTCCAATGAAAACGTGCCGCCAGAAGTCTTGTTATCACTATGACGATAAGTCCGCAAAGCATACCCGCTTTCTCGCTGAACAGAATATTTGCAAAATAGCATACGAAAGCGCCTATTATCGAAGCCGTCGCGTAGATGTGCTTTACGAATATGTACGGCGCGTCCTGCGCCATAACGTCTCTTAGAAGGCCGCCGCCAACACCCGTTATGACGCCCAAAAATACGGTTGGAAATATTCTGTCTCCATAACCTGCGACGTAACTTGCAGACATACCGACTACTGTGAATATACCAAGCCCCAAGCTATCCGCTAAAAGTAAAAACGTCTCGTAAAATCTGCCGCCCGTCTTAACGTGCCGTGCAACTATGATAAATACAAGCAAAGATACGCCTATCGCAGTCAGAGCATACACGCTTTTCGTGAACATAACGGGAAGTTTGCCGAGTATCACGTCGCGCACGAGTCCGCCGCCGCAAGCAGTCGTAAGTCCGAGACAAAGGACTCCGAATAAGTCCATCTGCTTTCTTATTCCCACCGTCGCGCCCGATATCGCAAAAGCTACCGTGCCGATTATCTCAAGTATAAATATAAAAACTTCCATTATGCGTCAAACATCTCCGAAG
>CALCTE010000060.1 GCA_937893885.1 uncultured Clostridia bacterium
TCCGTAACAAGCGTCCCACCGAGGACATGATCGAGTTGGCACGCGAGATGGGCATTGTGATGCTGTGTTCACCCAAGCGTATGTATGAGGCCTGCGGAAAGCTTTATGCCAGCGGATTGAACGAGGCCGGTGATTCAGAATGAGTGAAGCAATCAGATTCCACTTTGACGTAGACGGCGACAATTTCACCTCGGCAGGTCAGGCTTCGGTTCAGATCAAGAAGAACCTCCGCCAGCTGGGTATTTCGCCGGCGACTATCCGCAGAGTGTCCATCGCCATGTACGAGGGCGAGATCAATATGGTCATACACGCAAACGGCGGTACTGCGGACGTTGAGGTAAGAGACGACTGTATCATAATAGTCCTTGCCGACAAGGGTCCCGGAATACCTAACGTAGAGCTTGCTTTTACGGAGGGATATTCCACCGCGAGAGACGATATACGTGCTCTCGGCTTCGGCGCCGGAATGGGACTTCCGAATATGAAGAAATATACCGACGAAATGACTATTGATACAAAG
The DNA here is from genome assembly GCA_937893885.1 of uncultured Clostridia bacterium. GTDB lineage: Bacteria > Bacillota > Clostridia > Oscillospirales > CAG-272 > CALCTE01. Next base: position 521 of record CALCTE010000060.1, read on the forward strand.
ATAGGCGTCGGAACGACGATCACGATGAAAGTTAATCTATAAAAAATACGTCAAGTGGAGGTATGTCTATGAGTGGAAAAAAACAGCACTCCGTCCGACTTGATTCGGATAAATGCAAGGGATGTACCACCTGCCTTAAAAGATGTCCGACAGAGGCAATACGTATCCGCGAGGGGAAGGCGTTTATCAACCCCGACAGATGTATTGACTGCGGTGAGTGCATAAAGCTCTGTCCTTATCAGGCAAAAAAGGCAACTCACGACGACATCTCGGCACTTTCCGACTTTAAGTACAAGGTGGCGCTCCCCGCCCCTTCCTTATACGGTCAATTTAATAATCTTGACAATATCGGCTATATAATAAAGGGACTGCGCGATATAGGCTTTGACGACGTTTTCGAAGTCGCATGCGCCGCAGAGCTGGTAACGGCGTATACGAGAATGTATATCACCCGTTACAACGTAAAAAAGCCGGTCATCAGCTCCGCTTGCCCCACGATTTTGAGACTTATAAGCACGAACTACCCTTTCCTTTGCGATAACATAATGCCGCTTTTGCCACCCGTTGACATAGCAGCAATACTCGCAAGAGAAAAAGCTAAAAAAGAGCATCCCGAGCTTACGGACGACGATATAGGAATTGCTTTTATATCGCCCTGTCCTGCGAAGGTAAGCTACATAAAGAGCAAAGAAAAGCCTCTCATTGACGCCGTCTTATCCGTGAAAGACGTATATTTCAAATTGCTTGATAAGATGAAAATAGGAAGCGAGCCCGAGGAAACGACGGATTCGGGACTTATAGGCATCGGTTGGGCGACAACAGGCGGAGAATCCTCCGCAGTATTTAACGAAAGGTACCTCGCGGCAGACGGAATAGAAAACTGTATAAGGGTCTTGGATCAGATAGACAACGAGGACATAAAAGACCTCGACTTTGTTGAGCTTAACGCCTGCAACGGCGGCTGTGTCGGCGGTGCTATGACCATTGCAAACCCCTTCATTGCACAAACGAGGCTTAAGAGCCTTAAGCGCTATTTGCCCGTTTCGGCAAACAGACCTTCGGGAAACATAATTCCCGATAAAATATTTAATCACGATACCATTGAATATACTCCCAGCAATCTTCTTTCCAACGACAGAGAAACGGCAAGAAGAATGATGGGAGATATAGAAAAGATCTCCGAAAAGCTCCCCGGTATAGACTGCGGTTCCTGCGGTGCCCCGACTTGTATGGCTTTTGCTGAAGATATAGTTAAAGGCGAGACATGTGCCGACGAATGTACGGTGCTCATGAAATCCCTTTTCCACGAATACTTAAAGGAGCACGACAAGAATATAAACGGCGATGATATCATAAAGGACGGCAGAGGTGACAAATGATGAAACTTTCGGAACTTGTGAAAGAGCTTTCTTTAAAAGAACTCGCGCCTTTTGCCGAAGATATATGTCCCACGGGCGTATACGCAGGCGACCTTTTAAGCCGTGCTATGAGCCATGTTGGCGAAGGTAATCTTTGGCTAACGATAATGTCCAACGCAAACGTAGTTGCGGTAGCAAGTCTTACCGAAGCGTCCCTCGTAATTTTGGCGGAAGGTGTAGAGCTTATGCCCGAAGCAAAGACGGCGGCACTTGAGCAAAATATCGGTGTTTATTCATCGGAAGATACCGTGTACGAGATTTGCAAAAAACTCGGAGAGCTTCTTTGATATGGGAAAGTACTACTGTGACTTGCACATACATTCCTGTCTCTCCCCTTGCAGTGACGATGATATGACCCCCGCAAATATAGCGGGAATGGCGTCAATAAACGGACTTACGCTTGTAGCGCTGACTGACCACAACTCCACGAAAAATTGTCCCGCCTTCTTTAAGCAGGCAAAACGCCTTGGGATAGTTCCCGTAGCGGGAATGGAGCTTACCACTTCCGAAGATATACACGCCGTATGTCTTTTTAGGACTTTAGAGGGAGCGATGGAGT
>CALCTE010000061.1 GCA_937893885.1 uncultured Clostridia bacterium
CGAAAACGCCTGCCACCTTATCGGCAAGCTTAGCAATAGGCGCCTTCGACGCGGCAGTATCGGAAACGAGCGCTATTATCTTCGAAATGACGGTCTCTTCGCCTACCGATGTTGCCTCACATTCAAGATATCCCGTGAGATTTACCGTCGCGGCACTTACTTTAGCGCCTTCTTCTTTATCAACAGGAAGACTTTCTCCCGTCAGACTGCTTTCGTCTATACTGCTTACACCCTTTGTAACGACTGCGTCTGCGGGCACTCTGTCACCCGGACGAAGCACAAATATATCTCCGACGGAAAGTGCGGATATCGACACCGTCTCTTCCTTTCCGTCTCTTATGACCGTCGCAAATTCGGGCGTTAGCTTTTCAAGCGCCTTCAGCGCGTTTGTCGTCTTACCCTTAGAATAAGCTTCAAGGAGCTTTCCGACGCTTATCAAAACCAGTATCATCGCGGCACTGTCAAAATAAAGCGCGTGGCTTTGCGTGACAAAGAAAACGCTGTATACAAAGCTTACGCCGCTTCCGAGCGCAACGAGCGTATCCATATTGGGAGAAAGATGAAGCGCACCCTTTATACCGCTTATGAAAAATCTTCCGTTTATCACCATAACGGCAAGCGAAAGAAGCATCTGCAATATCGCCGTCGAGATGGGTTCTTCCATTAAAAAGCTCGGTAAAGGAAGCGAGAGCATCGTATGCCCCATCGAAACGTACATAAGTAAAATAAGGAGCGCCGCCGATACGGTAAGCCTTATAACGTCACGCTTTAGGGAGGTACTTTTCGTTTTTTCGACACCTTTCGATATGCCGTATCCCGCTTTTTTTACGGCAAGCTCTATCGCCTGTGTGGGCGCGTCTCCTTCAACGCTCATTGAATTGGTAAGCAAACTTACACTGCAGCTTTCGACACCCGTAACGGCGCTTACAGCCTTTTCTACTCGCAAGGCACACGCCGCACAGCTCATTCCCGTTACTTTAAATTTACGCATAGTCTTACTCCCCTTTAAGAATCTACTTTTATTTTAGCACGGTTAACTGCTTTTTGCAAGGATAAAAATTTTCTTTAAAAAAGTATTGACAAGCTCTTTCTTTGGTGATACAATACAGTGTACGAAAAATGACTAAGTGCAAGGAGGTGCACAAAATGGCAAAGTGTGAATTTTGCGGTAAGGCCGTAGCTTTCGGTCTTCAGGTATCTCACTCCAACAGAAAGACCAACAGAACTTGGAAGCCCAACATCAGAAAGGTTAAGGCTAACGTCAACGGAACTGTTAAGACGGTAAGCATCTGTTCTCGTTGCCTGCGCTCCAACAAAGTGCAGAGAGCATAGTAGATATACTTTTCCAAAAAGAAGCGGAGCGCGTGCGCTCCGTTTTTTCGTTATCAAGAAAGGATTTGCGATGTATTCACTCGTTATTTGGGATTTCAACGGCACCCTTTTCGATGACCTCGAAATAGGTATTGAAGCCGTAAACCGCCTTCTTTCACGGCGTGGACTGAAAAAAATAGAAAGCGCAGAAGAGTATCATAAGGTCTTCGGCTTCCCCATAATCGAATACTATAAACGGCTCGGCTTCGATTTCGAAAAAGAAAGCTATGAGCTTCTTGCAAAAGAATGGGTAAAGGAATACTCGTCTTTGGAACTCACCGCCTCGCTTCGCCCGTTTGTAAAAGAGCTCCTTGCTGAAATACGCGCACTCGGCATATCCCAAGTTATCCTCTCCGCATCGGAGAAAAATATGCTCATAAGACAGGTCGAAGCTCTCGGCGTACGTGAATATTTCGACGAGATACTCGGCACGGAAGATATTTATGCCTACGGTAAAGAGGAGATGGCAAAAAGATGGATGGCAAAAAAACACGTTGAAAGCGCCCTTATTATTGGTGATACCGAGCACGATGCCGATGTTGCAAAAAAAATAGGCGCAGACTGCGTTTTAATAAGCGGAGGCCACCAAGGAGTAAAAACGCTTGAAAAATGCGGCGTACCCGTAGTATCGCCCGAGGACGCCGTGAAATTTATCGTCGAATATATAAAGGCGAAAGGATAAGCGAAAATGCAAAAAGGCAAAAACCAAGGCATATACGACGCATTTGCGAAAGAAAATATTTTCTGCGTCGGAGTTGCCAATATATCACATCTGAAAGTAATAAAAGAATATTTGCTCCCGAAAGGAGTAAAGACCGCTATAGTGTGGCTTATACCCTATAACGTAGGGGCAAGAGAGGGAAATATATCCCTCTATGCGCGAACTCTCGACTATCATTTTATCGCAAGCAAAATATCCGATAAAGTGATAAAAAATCTGAAGCAGATATATCCGGAAAACAATTTTTATTGCTTCTCGGATCACTCACCCATAGCGGAAGTTGCAGCCGCCGCGTCTTTGGGTCTCGGAGTTATAGGC
>CALCTE010000062.1 GCA_937893885.1 uncultured Clostridia bacterium
AGCGTACAAAAGCTATGGCAAAGGAACTCGGAATGGAAAAGAGGTGCGAAAATGAATAAGCTTGTTTCTTCGATTCGCGAGGCTATATCGCTTTGCGGACTTGAAAGCGGTATGACGGTATCGTTCCATCACCATTTGAGAAACGGAGATTTCGTTTTAAATATGGTAATGCGCGAAATTGCGGATATGGGATATCGCAACATAAGTGTTAACGCGAGCTCGCTTTTTGACACGCACGCGCCGCTTATTGAGCACATCAAAAACGGCGTAGTTACGGACGTTGCCGCCGATTATATCTCGGCGTATCTCGGCAGAGCGTTTTCAGAGGGTGTGCTCAAAAACCCCGTAAAGTTCAGAACGCATGGCGGAAGACCTGCGGATATAGCAAAGGGTGTGACGCCGATAGACGTTGCGTTTATCGCCGCACCGAGCGCAGACCCGATGGGAAACTGTTCGGGGAAATACGGACCCTCCGCTTGCGGAAGCCTCGGATATGCGTTTGCGGACGCTATGTTTGCAAAAAAAGTTGTCGTCATAACGGACAATCTCGTTTCGTATCCGATGAAAGATTTTTCAATTTCCGAAAATTACGTTGACTACGTAGTTGAAGTAGACGCTATAGGCGATCCCAAGGGCATTGTTTCGGGTACGACGAAGATAACGCGCGATCCGGTCGGACTCATTATGGCACATCATGCTGCTAAAGTTATAGAAGCGTCGGGATATTTGAAGGACGGATTTTCGTTCCAAACGGGTGCGGGCGGAGCGTCTCTTGCCGCCGCAAGAGATTTAAAGGATATTATGCTTAAAAAGAGCATCGTCGGAAGCTACGGGCTCGGCGGCATAACGGGATATATGGTCGATATGTTAAGAGAGGGCTGTTTTGAAAAGCTCCTTGACGTTCAGTGCTTCGACCTTGCGGCAGTAGAGTCTATCCGCACAGACCCAAGGCATATCGAGATATCGGCTATGCAGTACGCTTCTCCGACCGCTAAAAGCGCGGCGGTAGACAGCCTTGACGTTGTTATATTGGGTGCTACCGAAATCGACACTGATTTCAATGTTAACGTTCACACGGATTCGAACGGATATATTATGGGAGGAAGCGGCGGCCACAGCGATACTGCGGCAGGGTCCAAGCTTTCAATGATAATTGCGCCGATGTTTCGCGCAAGGCTTCCCATCGTTACGGATAATGTATCTTGCATATCGACACCGGGACGCGATATCGACGTTCTCGTAACTCAAGGCGGAATCGCCGTAAATCCCAAAAACGACGAGCTTAAGTACCGCCTTAAAGACGCAGGCCTTCCCGTTGTGGATATATTTGAGTTAAAAGAAAAGACCGAGAGGATAACGGGCGCTCCCCGTGCCGTAAAGAAAGGCGACAAGGTCGTTGCGGAGGTTATAAGCCGCGACGGTGCTTTGCTTGACCGAATTTACAACGTCCCCGAGAACAGATAGGAGAAACGAGATGAGAGAGATAGAAGCAAGTCTTATTACAGATACCGTAAGAAGACTTTGCATAGAGGCAAATTGCCATTTGACAAACGATGTGAAAGAGCGCATTTGCGCTTGTCACGAAAACGAGACTTGGCCGCAGGCAAAGGAAATACTCGGACACATAATCGAAAACTATAAGATAGCAGACAAGCAGGATCAGCCCGTTTGTCAGGATACGGGTGTGACATGCGTATTTCTTAATATCGGTCAAGACGTTCACATCTGTGGAGGCGACCTTACGAAAGCTGTTAACGAAGGCGTAAGACGCGGATATGAGGAGGGATATTTGCGCAAAAGCGTAATAAAAGACCCCCTGTTTGACAGAGTAAACACGGGTGATAATACGCCTGCTATGATATACACCGAGATAGTGCCGGGTGACAAGATAGAGGTGACAGTTGCACCCAAGGGCTTTGGAAGCGAAAACGTAAGCAAACTCACAATGCTTCGCCCTTCGGACGGGCTTGAAGGCGTAAAGAACTTTGTTTGCAAGGTCGTTGAAGAGGCAGGCCCCAACCCTTGCCCGCCCATTATAGTCGGAGTCGGCGTAGGCGGCACCTTCGATAAGGCGGCATTGCTTGCAAAAAAGGCACTTTTACGTCCTCTTGACGAAAAAAATGCCGACCCCCTTTACGCATCTCTTGAAGACGAGCTCTTGGAGAAGATAAACTCACTCGGCATAGGCCCTCAAGGCTTTGGCGGAAAAACCACCGCACTTTCTGTCAATATCGAAAAGTTCGCAACTCACTTTGCGGGACTTCCCGTTGCGGTAAATTTAAACTGCCACGTTGCAAGACATAAAACGGAGGTGCTTTAAAATGGCTATACGTATCAAAGCGCCGCTTTCGAGAGAAGATGCAAGAGCGCTCCGTGCGGGCGATTCGCTTCTTATTTCGGGCGTAATTTACACAGCGCGCGACGCCGCTCATAAAAGGCTTTGCGAGCTTGAAGCCGAAGGCAAAGAAATGCCCATTAACTTAAAGGATAATATCATCTATTTCGTAGGTCCGACGCCCGCAAAGCCGGGGCAGGTCATCGGCTCTGCAGGGCCGACTACCTCGTACAGAATGGACGCCTACAGCCCAACGCTCATAAAAGAGGGGCTTACGGGAATGATAGGCAAGGGTAAGCGCGGTCCTGAAGTCGTCGAGGCTATGAAAAAATACGGCGCTGTTTATCTCGGCGCTATAGGCGGCTGCGGAGCGCTCTTAAGCAAATGCATAAAAAAGGCAGAGGTCGTAGCATACGAGGACCTCGGCGCAGAGGCAATCCGCAGACTTGAAGTTGAGGATCTCCCCGCCGTAGTTATTATCGACAGCTTGGGAAATAACCTCTACGAAAGCGGCAGAAAAAGCTATCTTGAACAGAATAAATCGGAGCGTTACAAAAACGCTCCGTTAAAATTATACCAAAATCACTTGACAAAATCGTGTCGAAGGAGTAATATTGGTATATAACAATATCAGGAGAGTGTTTTCGTGAGTTTAAATTACAAGATAAATCCCGAGCTTGATATACCGATATACAGACAGCTTGTTGACGTTATTCGCGCCGCGATAAAGAAAGGTGAGCTTTCAGCAGGGCAGAGGCTTCCCACCGTACAAGAGATGACAGCCAAGCTTTCAGTCGCGAGAGGTACGGTAAAGCGCGCTTACGACGAGCTTGAGATTGCGGGGCTTATTGAAAAAGTTCAGGGCAGAGGCACCTTCGTGCGCTATCAACCGCAAAATTCGGGAAGCCGCAAGGAGCAGGCGATGGCGGCTATTGACAGTATGCTTACTTCTCTTGAGGAGATGGGCTTTTCCGCCGCAGAGATAAATATTTTTCTTAATTTAAAGCTTCGCGAGAGGAGCAAGGAGGAGTCGCACGTTAAGGTTGCCGTCATAGAATGCAACCCCGAAACTCTTTCGCAGATGTCGGAGCAGCTTAGGCACATAAGCTGTGTAGACCTATATTCGTATATGCTTGAAAACATAAAGCAATACCCGTATACCGTGGGCGAGGATTTTGACCTTATCGTTTCGACTTCTACGCATGCGGAACTCCTTGAGGAGATTTTGCCCGAAAAAAAGAAGATAGCGCGTGTCGCCCTTCGCCCTTCGCCGATATTTTTGTCGCATATCATAAAGCTTCGCCATAATGAAAATATGGGCATCATAGGCTACAGCCGCCGTTTCGGCGAGCTTATAAAGTACGCTGCCGAAGCCTACACGGAAGATGTAAGCGTATGCGATCCCCTCGTTCTTGAAAGCGACGGAGACATAAAAGAATACCTAAAGAATAAGGACGTCGTTTTGACACCCAAGCACTACGAGAAATATTTCGGCGCGGAAGGCGCGTCGGAGCTAAAGAAATTCAAGGGAGAGATCATCGAATGCTTTTACGAGATGGACGAGGGCTCGCTTCTTTACCTTGAAAATAAAATCAAACGCCTTTTAAACGACAAAGCTATATAAATTTTGCCCCTTCTTTGCTTGAAGGGGCAATTTTTACGAAAAAAATTACCGTTTTCCGTTTTTCCTTATTGACAAATGTTATATCACATTGTATTATATAGGAGTAGAACAATTTGTATACACTCCATTTATATTACAACGAGGTGCAATTATGGAAAATCGCAAGAAAAAGGTCTTGGTCATGGGCGTCATCGGTGCTGACGTTCACGCAGTAGGCAACAAGATCTTATACCACGCATTCACGCAGGCGGGCTTTGATGTCGTCAACCTCGGCGTTATGGTAAGCCAAGAGGAATACATCGCCGCCGCTATCGAATCAGATGCAGACGCTATCGTTATCTCATCGCTCTACGGTCAAGGCGAGCTTGACTGCCGTGGAATGAGAGAAAAATGTGACGAAGCGGGACTTAAAGGTATTCCCCTTTTGGTAGGCGGGAATATCGTTATAGGAAAGCAGAAATTCGAAGACGTCGAAAAACGCTTTAAGGCGATGGGCTTTGACAGAGCGTTCCCTCCCGGAACGGCTCCCGAAACCACTATCAAAGCGCTCCGTGAAATTCTCGGTGAATAACGTGAAAAACGTTTTGCTTATCGACTTCGGAAGCACTTACACGAAGCTTTGCGCAGTCGACGTTGAAAACGAAAGAATCATCGGCACGGCATCGTCGTATACTACCGTTAAGACGGATATAAACGACGGACTTGCAAATGCGCTCGGTTTACTTGAAAAGAAAACGGGGAAGATAAGCTTCGACGAGTGCTATGCTTGCTCATCAGCCGCAGGCGGACTTCGAATGGTCGTGAGCGGACTCGTACCCGAGCTCACCTCGGAAGCCGCAAAGCTCGCTTCCTTGGGCGCCGGCGCAAAGGTTGTCGGACTTTATTCCTTCGAT
>CALCTE010000063.1 GCA_937893885.1 uncultured Clostridia bacterium
GTGGATGAGAGCGGTATGATCACCGCCATTGCTCCCGGCTCTGCTGAGATCACCGCCACCGCTTCCGCAAAGCCCCGTGACGGCATCGACTTTTTACCCCTTTCCGTAGACTTCGAGGAAAGACTTTATTCTGTAGGTAAGATACCCGGAAGCTGGAACCGCAGAGAAGGCCGTCCTCCGGAGAAAGCAATTCTTTCTTCGAGAGTTATCGACCGTCCCATTCGCCCCCTGTTCCCCAAGGATATGCGCAATGACGTTTCCGTTGTTATGACTGTTCTTGCTGTTGAGCCTGATAACTCTCCCGAAATCGCAGGAATGATCGCTACATCTGTTGCTATTTCAAATTCCGATATTCCGTGGAACGGTCCTATCGCAGGTGTTCACGTAGGTCTTGTTGACGGCAAGGTGGTAATCAACCCCAATGCTGCTGAGAGAGCAGTATCCGACCTTCAACTTACCGTCGCTTCCAGCGAGAAGAAAGTAGTAATGATCGAAGCGGGCGCAAACGAAGTTCCCAACGACGTTATGTTCAACGCTATTATGGAAGCTCACAAGGTAAACGGCGAGATCATCAAGTTTATAAACGATATCCAAAGCCAGATCGGCAAGGAGAAGTTTGCATATCCTTCTGCAGAAGTAGATCACGATATGTTCGAGGCTATCAAGGCTGACGTTATCGAAGACGTTAAGCTTGCTCTCGACACAGACGATAAGACAGTCCGCGATGCAAGACTTCAGCCCATCTACGAGGCTGTTCACGCAAAGTACGACGAAATATACCCCGACAGTGTCGCTATGATAGACGAATGCATGTATAAGATACAGAAATTCATCGTCCGCCGTTGGCTCCTTGACGAGCAAAAGCGCGTTGACGGACGCGGTATGGATGAGATCCGTCCCTTGGCGGCAGAAGTCGGACTCTTTAAGAGAGTACACGGCTCGGGCCTTTTCACGAGAGGTCAGACACAGGTTCTTACCATCGCAACGCTCGGCAGTGGTGATGACGAGCAGATGCTTGACGGAATCGACGGAGAAGACTCCAAGAGATATATGCACCACTACAATATGCCCGGCTATTCTACGGGCGAAGCGAAGGCAGTAAGAACTCCCGGCAGACGTGAGATCGGCCACGGCGCACTCGCAGAGCGTTCTCTCGTACCTGTACTTCCCTCCAAAGAGGAATTCCCCTACACGATAAGACTCGTATCCGAGGTGGTTTCCTCTAACGGCTCTACCTCTCAGGCTTCCGTTTGCGGCTCTACGCTTGCACTTATGGATGCGGGCGTGCCCATCAAGGCTCCCGTTGCAGGTATCTCCTGCGGCCTTATCACCGAGGGCGAGCGTTGGATGACGATGACGGATATCCAAGGTCTTGAAGACTTCTTCGGCGATATGGACTTTAAGGTTGCAGGTACGAAGAAGGGTATCACTTCCATTCAGATGGACCTCAAGATCGACGGACTTACACCCGAGATCATCGCTCAAGCATTTGAGAAGACCTACGAGGGCAGATGCCACATAATCGACGACATCATTTTGAAGGCTATTGAAGCTCCCAGAAGCGACGTTTCCGAATACGCTCCCAAGATGCTCACAATGACCATTCACCCCGATAAGATCCGTGAGGTTATCGGTTCGGGCGGTAAAGTTATTCAGAAGATCTGCGCAGATACGGGCGCAAAGATTGATATCGAGGACGACGGCTCTATCTTCATAAGCTGCGTATCCCGCGACGGCGCATACGAAGCAAAGAAGATAATCGAAGGCATCGTTCACGAGCCCGAAGTCGGCGAAGTGTACACGGGCAAAGTGCTCCGCATACTTCCCTTCGGCGCGTTTATTGACCTCGGCAACGGCAGAGACGGTATGATACACATCTCCAAGCTCGACCACAAGCGCGTTGAAAAAGTTGAAGACGTTATCAATATCGGCGACGACGTAACCGCGAAGATCATTGAGATCGACGAAAAGGGCAGAATCAATCTTTCAAGAAAAGCTTGCCTTCCCAAAGAAGAATAATTAAAGCAAGCTCCCCGTTTTTATAAAAAGCGGGGAGCTTTGTAATTTTGAAAGGCTCACAAAATGGATATACTTAATATTTTCAAAGGCGCTCTCTCATTTGACGTCAGTGCCGAAGGACTTATAACGCCTTACCGCTTTACAAAAAAACAGCTTTCCGTATACGAAACGAAGCCAAACGGCTTGTATGCAAAAGCTACGGGAGGCATACTTGCGGAGTTTTACACGGATGCGCGCAAAATTTCGTTTTCCTACGCCGTACATAAAGCGTGGACAACTATGTTCAAAGATTCTACGCCCACCTTTGATATTTTTGAAAACGGCATTTTGACGGACACGAAGGAACTTTGTTTTTCGGACAATAAGTTATATAAAGTCTCATATACGTGTGAAAGCGACGGAGAAAAGAAGCTGACAATAGTCTTTCCCGCAAACGCGGTCGTTTCCGTTGGAAATTTTGAAATAGGTGATTACCGCCCTACAGAGTTTTTCAAAAAAAGCTTCCTCGTGCTCGGAGATTCCATCTCGCAAGGACTTTTAAACAACACCGCTTCAAATAACTATCCGTTTCTCTTGAGAAGGTTTCTTGATGCTGATTTTATAAATCAAGGCGTAGGCGGCGACGGTTTTTACTCAAACGCTCTTGATGCCGTAGGATTTACACCCGATTTTATAATCATAGAACTCGGCACGAACGATATGGCTTTCGTGGACAATATCGAAAAAACGAAAGCAAATATAGCGGCGTATTTCGAACGCTTTTTGAAGCTTTATAACGGCATAAAGACCTACGTCATAACGCCGCCATGGCTTTCGGACGCAAAAGAAAACGAAGAGAAGATATCGCTTCTTTTAAGGATTGCCGAAGAGGTGAAAAAAACGGCGCAAAATTACGGTTTTACGGTTATCGACGGGCAGAAGCTTATCCCTCATCATAAAAGATATTTCTCCGACGACGCACACCCGAACAATCTCGGATTCGCACATTACACCCTTAATTTGACAAAATATTTCAAATAAACTTTCAAAAAAACAGAATGCTCAAAAAGCATCCTGTTTTTTTATGTTATTCCATATTTTTTTACATAATAATTATAATTTTTTGAATATATCTATTGTAATAAGTTTCGAATTGTGATACAATTTAGGGTGAAATATAGCGCACTCCGAAGAGGAGCACCGCTGTAATATAAGGAGGAAAAATTTATGCAGAAAAAAATCAGCAAACTTCCCTTCAAGAGCACTCCCGAACAAGATGCCGCTCTTGATGCAATCATCGCAAAATACAAGGATGATAAGTCAAACCTCATCACCGTAATGCAAGAGGCGCAAGACGTATACGGATATCTTCCCATTGAGGTTCAGACAAAAATAGCGGAAGGTATGGATATTCCCCTTGAAAAAGTGTTCGGCGTATCGACCTTCTATGCACAGTTCTCACTTTCTCAAAAGGGCGCTCATCACGTAGCTATATGTCTCGGTACAGCTTGCTACGTTAAGGGCTCCGGCAAGCTTATGGAAGAGTTCGAAAAGCAACTCGGCATCAAGTCGGGTGAGATAAGCGAAGACGGCCAGTTCAGCCTTGATGCTACACGTTGCATCGGCGCTTGCGGACTTGCTCCCGTTTTGACTGTCGGCGAAGACGTATACGGCAGACTCGATGAGACGATGGTTGCCGGAATTATCTCCAAGTATAAAAACGCATGAAAATAAAAGAACTTCAAAGACTTCTCTCCGCCGAGCTTTTGTGCGGAGACGAATCTCTTGAAAACGACGTATTTTCTGCTTGTTGCAGTGATATGATGAGCGACGTGCTTGCATACGTTAAGGATCAAGGCGTGCTTTTGACGGGACTTGTGAATTCACAAGTAGTTCGCACTGCAAATATGATGGATATGGTATGCATCGTATTCGTCAGAAATAAGCTCCCTTCCGACGAGATGGTTTCCTTGGCAAAGGAAAGCGGTATCGTACTTATGAAAACAGCTTTAAGAGCTTACGAGGCGTGCGGTATTCTTTACGGTGCCGGTCTCGGAAACGATAAGTGCCATGCCTGAGCCTATTTTATTTCATTTCGACGTATACGGCGGAGACTTTTCCGCGGCGGGG
>CALCTE010000064.1 GCA_937893885.1 uncultured Clostridia bacterium
CCCCTCCATGGGTCAAGCTTTACTGATTACTTCTGCTGTGCACCCATACCCTGCTCGTAGCTCTCGATCATCTTCTTCATCGTGACACCCGTACGACCCGCAAGTTGCGGGTCCCAATCGGCGCTTCGCGCAGAGGCTCTTTTTCTTAGCTTTTGCAGGTATTTCTCCGTGCTTTTGCCCGTAAATATCTTGATTTCAAGCTTCGCTGTATCATCATCTGTTAATGTGACGAAGATTTTGTCAATATATTGAGCTACGAATTCGTTTGTTATAATGCCTGTACTTGCATCCTTGATGGCTGCATCAAGCCTTGCTTTTACCTCTCCGATATGCTTGCGGTATTCCTCTTTGGTGAATAATTGTTCCTCAAGCTCCGCGAGAGCTTTCTGCGCTTCCTCTACCTCTCGGTCGCAGGTTGCGGTCATAGATTTGAAATTAGTCGTTGTAATAGCGCCTGTCGTGACAAGCTCCAAGAGCTTGTTTTTCTTTTGATCTGAAAGCTCTATGATGCGCTTCTGTTCTTCAATCTGCTTGGCGGTCTCATCATCCGCTTCCATGGACTTGAACATTTCCTCGTAGCTTGCAAGAAGTGCTTCCACATCCACTCTCGTTTCGCTAAATACCTCGAACAAGATGGGCTTGACCTCGTCCTCATATATCGGGAAGGACGGGCAGGCATCCGCGCCGTTGTTGATCTTGTTGGAGCATACCCACTTGGAGTTCACCTTGCCATCTTTGCTCTTGGACTCTCTGCGATAATATGCTGTGCCACAATGAGCGCAGTATAATTTTCCCGTAAGCAGATTGGCGTGGTTGCAGATGCCTTGACGGTTCTTTACGTCCTCACTTCTGCGAGCCAATACCTCGTTTGCCTTATCCCATATTTCTTCGGATACAATGGCTGGTACGATCTCTCCCGTTTCATCCTTAAACATAACCCATTCTTCGGGTGGCAGGAATTTCTGCTTCTTGGTGAACATATCCACGATACGCACTTTATTGCCAACGTAATATCCCTTATACTTGGGATTGGAAATAATACCCGACATCGTGGTGTGGGCAATTTTGTTGCCGTTGTAATTGCGGTAGCCTTGATCGTAGAAAATCTTTTCAAGCTGCTTCATACTGTATTCGCCTGTAGCGTAAAGGCGGAACAGATCACGTACCATCGGTGCTTGGCTCTCGTCAATGACAAGGCGTTTATCCTCTTTCTTGTATCCGAAGATACGGCTGTTGCCAAGCACAACGCTTGATTTTATAGCTTGCTGATGCCCGAATTTGACACGTGAGGACAGCTTGCGAAGCTCGTCCTGTGCAATCGAGGACATGATCGTGAGACGAAGCTCCGCATCCTCATCGAGGGTATTGATGTTATCGTTTTGGAAGAATACGCCGACGCCCATATTCAGAAGCTCTCTTGTGTATTGCAAAGAGTCGAGAGTGTTACGGGCGAATCGGGAGATCTCCTTGGTGATGATGAGATCGAACATTCCTTCTTTTGCATCTGCAATCATTTCGTTGAAATGTTTTCTTTTCTTCGTGGAGATACCCGAAAGTCCTTCGTCAACGTAGCCGGGCACGTAAGTCCATTTTTCATTTTTCTGTATGAATTCTTCGTAATACGATATTTGGTTGTCGAGCGAGTTTATCTGTTCATCTGTATCCGAGGATACGCGGGCATAAAATGTTACTCGCAGAGGAATATCGTATATCGATTTTGTTCGCAATAACGTTCTGATATTTAATATATCCATACTATCATCCTTTCTCAAAGTTCGTTATATCATTATCTATCGACTTTATTATATCACATTCGACCTCGTAATGCAATACCCAAATCGAAATTTGCCAAAAACTTTCTTTGGCATTTATGTATCGGAAGAACCTTGCGGTATCTTCCGAGGTGAGTACGCTCACCTTGCATCCCTTTCGGGAGATCGTCTTGCTTTTCTTGTGGCAATCTTTTCGGTCATTCTCTTATATTCCTTTTCGGAAATCGTGCCGTGTTCAAACAGATAGCGGTTGAAATAATTCAGCCAAATATCCTCTGCCATACGCTTTTCGCGTTCTTCATCGGTTAAAACTTTCCCCATTCAATTACCTCGTTCTTTCAAAATTTTGCAAATATATTTTCCTCCATCCGAGAGAAAAATATACCAACATTGGAAATGGCGTACCATTTCGATACGCCATGTTTATTATATACTTTGTTCCCATTCATGCTTCTTAATGTTCCTCGTCCTCATATCCGAATTTTATATCCGCAAACAGAACCAAGGTCAACAAGCAATATATGAGCAAAATCCCCGCAGAGTTTATGCAGAAGAAGGAAACGAGCTATGGAATCAGTGTTTGCAAAATAATCTTTACAAATATTAAATAAACGCACGCCCGATGCGGTCAGATATCCGCACCGGGCGTGTAATTTTCATATATTCACAATTTCTTTATTCGATTTTCTTGCGTTTTTTCATCGCAAAGGCAAGAGCAACCGCCAAGATCGCCGCAGCTGCCATAAGACCTACAGCAATCCAAAGGAAAGCGGCGTTATTCTCTTTTGGTTCGTCGGTAAAATCCGTATTCTCGACGCTTGTTTCAGGCTCTGCGATATTGCTCTCGCTTGGTCCTTCGGTTGTAACGTCTTCGCGTGCGGTCGTTTCCTCTCCGTCGTCGGGATGCTTCTCGGTCACCTGCACTTCTATACGTTTGCTTATCGTTGAACCCTCAACGTATATGTCTATCACGGCAGTCGTCGGCAGGTTGCCGAGGATCTTGATTGGTATTACTCCGTTCGCATCGGGTTCACCGATATCCGTGATCGCCACGTTATATGAATCGGATATCTTGTAGAAAAGCTTAACACTCGTCGCCGCCTCGGCAGGTTGCACGTGAAGCTGATAGATCATTTCCTGTCCGCAAACGACAACGATCTTCTCTTCTCCCGCAAGACCTTCGGTTTCATATTCGGTTATGAGGTTGTCGAAAACAGCATTCTTTTCCATAGCGGTGCCCACGTAGTTGAGTACTTCGGCAGAAACCGTGATGCTTGTGACTTTGCCGCCGCTATAATAGAGCTTGAACTGTCGGGCAAGCATTTCTCCCGAATCAACTGCGCTTTCTTTAGGATCGATCGCTTCGACCTTTCCAACAACGGCAGAACCGTTCATAGAAAACATATCCGCGGTAACGCTGTCGAGCTTCATATACTGAGAAAATTCGATCACGGCAGTATCCTTATAGAGATGGACGGAAGTGACGGTCGGAGCCTGAGTGCTGACCATACTGAGATACACGTTTACCTGAGGCGGGGGAACGGGCAGCCACTCGCTTTCAACACTTTCATAGCCTTCCTTTTCCACCACGACCTTCCACATACCGTTCGGAACGTCCCACGCAAAGATTCCTTCTTCGTTCGTGATCTGCGGATTTCTCTGATCGTATTCCTCTGCTTTCCACAGCACTGCTTCCCCCGTATTTTCATCCCGATAGTATACCTTGGCGGTCGCGCCTTCAACGCGGTTGTCGGTAACAGCCTCGTAGACGTATCCCGAGGGGTCAATGATCCATGGCAGACTGAAATCCATAAGATTGCTGAGACAATCGTTTA
>CALCTE010000065.1 GCA_937893885.1 uncultured Clostridia bacterium
TGCTCATTTGCAGATAGGAAATAGCACGCTCTGTTATCTTTTTCAGTTCATACCAACGCTCTTTCTGTTCGTATTTTTTTCCAAAATAGTACAAGAAGGGAATCAATGCTACAGCCTTTTCTTCTACATCATACATTTCATCCACAAAGCGAAATAAAGATTCCATATATTCTTCATCATAATCATCTGCACCGAAGTCGAAATTGTCATCATCGTCAAATTCTTCATCGAATGCGAAATCATCGTCATCATCGGCATGCTCTTCCTGAGCTGCATCGAAGATGTCATCTGTTTCAACCATTTCACCAAGATCCTCCTGGGAAACGTATACGGGGAGATTATCCTCCTCTTCACCGAGGGTGGAGAGCTCTATTTCGTTGCCATCTTCATCGAGAACACGAACATCAAGACAGAGGGACTGAAGCTCCTTAACAAGAACCTTGAAGGACTCGGGAACACCGGGATTGGGTATGTTCTCACCCTTAACGATAGCCTCATAGGTCTTTACACGTCCTGTAACGTCGTCAGACTTAACGGTAAGGATCTCCTGAAGGGTGTATGCTGCACCGTATGCCTCAAGAGCCCAAACCTCCATCTCACCGAAACGCTGACCGCCGAACTGAGCCTTACCGCCCAGAGGCTGCTGCGTGACGAGGGAGTAGGGGCCGACGGAACGGGCGTGCATCTTGTCGTCAACCAGGTGATGCAGCTTGAGGTAGTACATATAGCCGACCGAGACGCGGTTCTCGAACGGTTCGCCCGTTCTACCGTCGTACAGGATCGTCTTGCCGTCCTCGTCGCAGCCCGCCTTCACGAGCAGGTTCTTGATGTCCTCCTCGGTCGCGCCGTCGAAGACCGGCGTCGCAATTTCGATGCCGAGCTTCTTGCACGCCATGCCGAGATGCAGCTCAAGGATCTGACCGATGTTCATACGGGACGGAACGCCGAGCGGATTCAGAACGATCTGCAGCGGAGTACCGTCGGGCAGGAACGGCATATCCTCTTCGGGGAGGATGCGGGAGATAACGCCCTTGTTACCGTGACGACCTGCCATCTTGTCGCCCACGCTGATCTTACGCTTCTGAGCGATGTAAACACGAACCATCTTGTTTACGCCGGGGCTGAGTTCGTCCTTGTTTTCCCGGGTAAAGATCTTCACGTCCACAACGATGCCGCCCTCGCCGTGAGGCACACGCAGGGAGGTATCACGGACTTCACGGGCCTTTTCACCGAAGATGGCACGCAGCAGGCGCTCTTCGGGGGTCAGCTCGGTCTCGCCCTTGGGGGTGACCTTACCGACCAGATAGTCGCCGGAGTGGACCTCGGCACCGATACGGATAATACCGTTCTCGTCCAGATCCTTCAGAGTGTCCTCACCGATGTTGGGGATATCACGGGTGATTTCTTCCGGTCCCAGCTTGGTTTCGCGGGCTTCGGATTCAAACTCCTCGATGTGGATGGAGGTGTAAACGTCTTCCTTCACCAGCTTTTCG
>CALCTE010000066.1 GCA_937893885.1 uncultured Clostridia bacterium
CAGACGTTCCCGCTGGTGACATCGGTACAGGTGCAAGAGAAATCGGTTATATGTACGGTCAGTACAAGAGACTGACAGGTCTTTATGAAGGCGTACTTACAGGTAAGGGATTATCCTACGGTGGTTCCCTTGCAAGAAAGGAAGCTACAGGCTACGGTCTGTTATACTTAACAGCAGAAATGTTGAAATCAAACGGTATGGATATTGCAGGTAAGACTGTTGCAATTTCCGGTTCCGGTAACGTAGCAATCTATGCTGCAGAGAAGGCTACCGAAATGGGCGCTAAGGTTGTTACCGTATCCGATTCTACAGGCTGGATTTATGATCCCGAAGGAATCGATTTGGATCTTTTGAAAGAAGTGAAGGAAGTTAAGAGAGCAAGATTAACAGAATATGCTGCTGCAAGATCTTCTGCACAGTATCATGACAAGAAGGCTGAAGGCACAAATCAGTGGTCCGTTAAGGTTGATATCGCTCTTCCTTGTGCTACGCAGAACGAGCTTGACCTTGAGGATGCAAAGATGCTGGTTGCAAACGGTGTGATCGCAGTTTGCGAGGGGGCAAATATGCCTACCACTGCCGAGGCGACCAAGTATTTCCAAGAGAACAACGTGTATTTCGTTCCGGGTAAGGCGGCAAATGCGGGCGGTGTTGCAACATCGGCACTTGAAATGTCTCAGAATAGCGAACGCTTGTCTTGGAGCTTTGAAAAGGTAGACGGTGAGCTCAAGGGCATTATGGTTCGTTTGTATCACAACATTGACGATGCCGCAAAGAAGTATGGCTTCGAGGGCAATTACGTAGTCGGTGCGAACATTGCGGGCTTTGAAAAGGTCGTAGATGCAATGAATGCACAGGGCATAGTTTAAGGTAATAAGTAAGAGTGAAAAGTGAATAAGTGAAGGCAATGGCGTCTTTCTTGTGTAAAAAGCAGGACAGACGCCTATCACATTTTTTAGAACAATTTGCAAAGGAGAAATATATTATGGCAACGGTAAAAGAACAATTCGGAAGTCTGGTCTTTGATGACAGAGTGATGAAAGCGAGCCTTGATGCAAAGGTTTACGCTTCCTTGAAAAAGACGATTGATGAAGGAAAGGAGCTTGATCTGACGGTCGCAAATGCTGTGGCAGCCGCTATGAAGGATTGGGCGGTAGCTCACGGCGCAACCCATTATACACATTGGTTTCAGCCTCTTACGGGTGTTACGGCAGAGAAGCATGACAGCTTTATTTCACCTGCTCCCGATGGCGGAGTCATTATGGAATTTTCGGGCAAGGAGCTGATCAAGGGTGAGCCCGATGCATCTTCGTTCCCCTCGGGAGGACTTCGCGCTACCTTTGAGGCAAGAGGCTATACTGCTTGGGATCCTACCTCTTACGCATTTATCAAGGGAAAGACGCTGTGCATTCCTACAGCATTCTGCTCCTATGGTGGCGAGGCTCTTGATAAGAAGACTCCATTGCTTCGTTCTATGGAGGCACTCAACGTGCAGGCTCTCCGTATTCTGAAGCTTTTTGGAAACGATACCGTAAAGCGTGTTACAAGCTCGGTCGGTCCCGAGCAGGAATATTTCCTTGTTGACAGAGAAATGTATAACAAAAGGAAAGATCTCGTATACACCGGGCGCACGCTCTTTGGTGCAAAGCCTCCCAAGGGACAGGAGATGGATGACCATTATTTCGGCGTTATCAAGCCCCGTGTTGCCGCTTATATGGAGGATCTCAACGAGGAG
>CALCTE010000067.1 GCA_937893885.1 uncultured Clostridia bacterium
GTCGTACATAAACCCTTCTTCGGGCATGCCAGTATCGAGGTTTGTAACGGTGCAACTCTCAAGCGTATCGTTTGTGAGATAGTAAAGCGCTTCTGCCTTACAAGGAAGTGCGCTTTGTCCTGCGTAAACGCCCTTAAAGCCATCAAGCTTTACACTGTTATATGCGCCCTCGGAGTATTCTTTGCCGAAGCTTTCGATAAGTGCCTTCGCTACGTCAAGTATCTTTTCCTGTCTCCAGTGAGTGTCGGTGTAGTAGTAGTCACCTATATCAAGAAGCGATTCGACGTCTACCTCATTTGCGACGTCTTTGAAAACGAGCTTGTTTTTGAAAAGAGTTTCAAGTTCTTCGAAGTCATATTCCGTATGACCGCTTTCCTCATATATATAGTGGTTTTTGTCGGGAATGACGGCGACGGTTATATTGTGTCCGCCGTCCTTTAATACCTTATCGTACACGGCGTTCAAAATAGATGTCACGTGTCCGATATTTTTTTCGTTTATCGTGTCGGAAACCTTTGCGATAAAGCCGCCGTACTTATAAAATCCGTTGTTGTCGCCGCGAAGAAGAACGTAATTGTTGATTACGCCTTTAATGCCACGAAATTCATCTCTGAAAGGTATTTGGTCGGACGCGTATTTCGAAAAATCACCCATAACGTCAGCGCTCACAACGCCTTTCCATGTGATATCGGGAAACTTTTCAAGTGGGCGCCGCTCGGATTCCGACATATCGTTTTTCGGAAGCACAAGGCAAAGTATAAACATTGCTCCGACAAGCGCGATAAATACGATGGCAGTTACGATATCTTTTACTCTGTTTGTCATATTAATTCTCCTTTCCCTCTAAAATCTGAAATAAAGGAAGGGGTTGAAGGAGCCGTCCGCAAGATATGCGGTAACGACTATAAGAAGCACTGCAACGGTCGCGGGCGTTAATACGTTTATTATCTTTTCTCCCGTTTTGTTTGCCTTTATCTTCAAAACCAAATTTTTGAGTAAAGGTGTTGAGCCAATTATCGCAACCGCTATAACGAAGCCGTAGCTTCTAAGGTTGTAAAGCGCTTCTGTGCTTGTAAGCGGTATATTTCCCGCACCGAACATTCCGCCTATTCTCGCTACAATTGTGTCAAACGCGCTTGCCGTCTGTACGCCGTCCACATAAACGGCGGTAGCATCGAATATGACGAAGCTTATGAGGATAACGATAAACATATAAACGTGCGAAAGCACTGGTATCTTCTCAAGGCGCTTGCCGTAGATGAACTTTTCAAGCGCAAGAATTACGGCGAACATAAGGCCCCATAAAATGAAGTTCCAGTCCGCACCGTGCCATACGCCCGTAAGCACCCATACGACGAGAATATTGAAAAGATGACGAGCCTTGCCCGCTCTGTTTCCGCCGAGGGGAATATAGACGTAATCTCGAAACCAAGAGCCGAGCGACATATGCCATCTGCGCCAAAACTCCGTCGCGGTCTTCGAAATAAAGGGATAGTTGAAGTTTTCAAGGAAATGAAAGCCGAACATTCTGCCAAGTCCTATTGCCATATCCGAATATCCCGAGAAGTCGAAATAGATGTGGAGCGAATAGGATATCGCATAAAGCCAGAAGTATAGAACGCTCTGCTGTGTGGACGCCTTAAAGTTTGCAACGAGCTCGCCGAGCACGTTTGCAATGAGTATCTTCTTCGAAAGACCTATGATAAAGCGCGTCGCGCCATAAGAGAAATTCTCAAAGGAGTGCGTTCTTTTCGTAAGCTCCTCTTCGACCGTCGTATAGCGAACTATGGGACCTGCGATAAGCTGGGGAAAAAGCGTTACGTAGGTCGCAAGCTTGATAAAGCTCTTTTGCACCTTCGCTTCACCTCTGTACACGTCAACCGTATAGCTTAAAGTCTGGAAGGTATAGAAGCTTATACCGATGGGAAGGGCAAGTCCGAGCAGATCAAGCTTTCCGCCGATAAGAGCGTTTACGTTTTCGATAAAGAAGTCGGAATACTTAAATACGCCCAAAACCGCAAGCTCGCCTGCGACAGATAATACCAAGAACAGCTTCGATAAGAATTTGCTTTGTCTGAATCTGTCGATAAGAAGTCCGAGAATATACGCGTAAAAAGACGTGCCGAGCATCATCAGCATATATATCGGCTCTCCGTAGAAATAGAAGAACAGGCTCGCAAGAAGAAGCACGAGGTTCTTTAATTTAAACGGTACGGCAAAATACAGTATAAGCGTTATGGGCAGAAAATAATATAAAAATTCAACACTTGAAAAAAGCATATTGCCTCACTCTAAAGAAAATTGCCGATTTTCATTATCGGCAATTTCTTTTATTTTTATAATTATTTTTTATGCGATTTCTTCGCCGTCAACAGTCTCGCCGTCAACATTTTCGTCTTCAATGATCTCATCTTCGATGATCTCTTCCTTAAACTCAACTACGGGAATGGGGTTTAAGAATGCGTTAACGATAGCGTCGCCGTCTGTAAGAGACTTGTCAATGGAGAGGTAAAGTACAACGTCACCGAGAGCAACTACCTTTACGTAATCGGGAGGAGTTGCGCACATCCACTGCTCGTTTGCGTTTCTCGTCTCAAGGTCCTTGATGTAAGCGTCTACGTCCGTGCCTTCCTTAACTCTCAAAACTGCCATATCGAATCTCTGCGAAGCGATCATAGGCATATAGATAGCGCCGTCAGCGAAGTCGATTCCACCCTCTCCCGTCTCACCGTCGGGACAAAGAGGGCTCATGATATTCTCTTCAGGTGTGATGGCCTTCAACACGGGCATCATAATTTGAATGTCAAGCTGACTTATGACCGTGTTTACGATGTCTTTGCAAGAAGCGTCGCCCCAAGTCTTCTCTTCGGGCTTGTTTTCACCGTTATCGGTGTTTTCCGTATCGGGTGTGTCGGGTGTCTCGTCCTTTTTTTCGCCGCAAGCAACGAAGGAGAGCACGAGTGTAAGTGCGAGTACGAGAAGAATAATTCTTTTCATTGTTTTCTTTCCTTTCAGTTTTTGTTTTTATTTTAATTTGTTTTTAAACTTATTGTATTGCTTTTTGCATCGTAAGTTGCAACAAGCTTATAGAGCCCGTCTTCGCTTTTTACGGTAAGCTCATAGATTCCGCTTTTGCCTTCGGGTAAAGCCCAAACTATGTTGGTCTTGCCTGAAAACGGAAGCGTGCCACCGCCTTCAACGTAGCCTTTCGACTGTGCATCGTAGCTTAAAATCATTCCGTCCGTAACCGTTACGATGGCGGACTTTCCGTAAAGCTCAAGCGGAATGGACGTATGTGCCTTTAAGACGCTCGTTTCTTCGACTACGGTGTGTCTTGCAAGCATTACGCCGTTTACGACGTAATCGACGCTTTCGGCTTTTGCCAAAACGTATTCTTCCGAAATTGCCTGCCCGTTATAATATACGCCGAATTTATCTGCGGAAAATATACCCGAAGCCGCTAAAAACGCGGTCGCAAAAACGATAACGAATGCCGCCGCAGCGTATCCCACGCGCTTTAGCAAGGTGACGCGTCTTCGAAATTCGCGCGATCTTTCTTCGGACTGCGCTTTTTCAAGTATCCTATGATACCACGTTACTCATATATATTATCTTATTTTACAACCAATCCACTATAAAAGTCTACCTTTTTTTCATCTATCAAACTTCAATGCCCTCCTCAAAAAATACGTCTCTTAATAGCTCTCTGCCCCTCATAAGACGCATTTTCACGGCAGACTCGGAAATACCGAGTGCGTCGGATATATCCGAAACCGAAACGTTTTCAAGATAATGAAGCACGAATACCTCTTTATACTTTTCGGGAAGGGCAAATATCTTTTCAAGCACACCGAAATCTTCCGTCTGTTCTTTCGCTTCTTCGCGCACTTCGTCGGAATATTCGAATAATTGATGCCGCTTCTTTCGCCTCAATATATCCTTACAGTGATTTGCGGCGACTCTGATGAGCCAAGCTTTCTTGTGTTCTTCGCTTTTGAAGGATCTCGGCTTTAGCATATACTTGCAGAATATATCCTGAAGCGCATCCTCCGCATCACAAGATGAATGAAGGTACGTAAGGCATATTCTGTAAAGCATGGTGCCGTATGACCGATATACTTCTTCGCAGTTAATGGCGATGCTGTCCGTCATATCAGGATACATTCACCTCCCAAAAAATCGGGCGCTTTTCGTATCCTTCACCAACAATACGAATAAGGTGCGCCAAAGGTCACATTTTTTAAAAAATATTTTTATTTTGCCCGTCAGTACAGTCTATCATATTTTCACACTTATTTCAACACCTTTTTATATTGACTTTGCTTTCCCGTAAGTGTTATAATAAACGAAAATAAGTGATTTTCGTGAAAGATAAAGGAGAAATATGATACACAGATACACGCAAGGCGGACAAAACATAGTTTTGGACGTATATTCGGGTGCAATACACGTCGTAGACGATATCGCCTTTGAGATGATAGGCTTATACGAGGAAAAAACGAAGGATGAGATAGTTGACCTTCTTTCCGAAAAATACAAGTCCGTTGCAACGAAAGACGAGATAAACGAATGCTATGGGCAGATTAAAGCACTTGAAGACGACGGAAAGCTCTTTAAGAAGGATAATTTTGAGAAAGCGGCGAATAAATTAAAGGAACGTACGTCGGGAGTCGTCAAAGCGCTTTGCCTTCACATCGCGCATACCTGTAACCTAAACTGCTCGTACTGCTTTGCAAGCCAAGGTAAATATTCGGGAGAAAGAGCCCTAATGAGCTATGAAACAGGTAAAAAAGCGCTTGATTTTCTTATCGAAAACTCGGGCACGCGCACGAATCTCGAAGTGGACTTCTTCGGCGGCGAGCCTTTAATGAATTTTGATGTGGTAAAGAAGCTTGTGGAATATGCGAGAGTGCGAGAAAAGGAAACGGGTAAAAACTTCCGCTTTACGCTTACCACCAACGGCATGAACATCGACGACGACGTTATAGATTTTGCAAACCGCGAGTGCAGTAACGTGGTTTTAAGCCTTGACGGCAGAAAAGAGATACACGACCGCTTCAGAGTCGACTATTCGGGTAAGGGCAGCTTTGATACGATAGTGCCGAAATTCCAAAAGCTCGTAAAGGCAAGAAGCGGCAAGAACTACTATATGCGCGGCACCTTTACCCACGCAAATCCCGATTTCGTAAACGATATTAAGGCAATGCTCGATTTAGGCTTTACCGAGCTTTCGATGGAGCCCGTGGTATGTGCTCCGACAGACCCCTCGGCGCTTACGAAGGAAGATATCGAAATAGTGAAAAAGCAATACGAGGAGCTTGCAGAGCTTATGCTCGAAAGGCAGTCCGAAGGACGTCCCTTTACGTTCTACCACTATATGATAGACCTTACGGGCGGCCCCTGCATATATAAGAAGATATCGGGCTGCGGAAGCGGTACGGAATATATGGCGGTCACGCCTTGGGGCGATCTTTACCCCTGCCACCAATTCGTCGGCGACGAAAAGTTTAAGCTCGGTAACATCTATGACGGCGTGACGAATACGGCAATGCGCGAGGAATTTAAGGGCTGTAACGTATATGCGCACCCCGAATGCGCGGACTGTTGGGCAAAGCTTTATTGCTCGGGCGGCTGTGCGGCAAACGCATATCACGCAACGGGAAGTATACGCGGCGTATACGAAAGCGGCTGTGAGCTCTTTAAGAAAAGAATGGAATGTGCCATCTACATAGAAGTAAAAAAGATGTTTGGTGAATGATATGAATACGCCCATTTGGGATTTTCTCAAAAAATACGCCGAAAGCGGCGCAGTAAGGCTTCACATGCCGGGCCATAAGGGCGAAGCGCCCTTTGACGTAACGGAGATAGACGGCGCGGACGTGCTTTATAAGGCAAGCGGCATAATCGCCGAGAGCGAGAAAAACGCAAGCGTGCTTTTCGGTTCGGCGCGTACCTTTTATTCCGCCGAGGGCTCGTCGCTTTGCATAAGGGCGATGGTGCACCTTATCTCGCTGTACGCTAAAGAAAAAGGCAAGACGCCGTACGTACTTGCCTACCGAAACGTACATAAAAGCTTCGTCGACGCTGTGGCGCTTACGGATACGGACGTGGATTTCATCTACCCCGAAAACAGCGATATTATGTCGGCGGACGTGAGTTTACAAGCGCTTGAAGAACTAATAAAAGAAAAAACGCCGACGGCGCTTTATATCACGAGCCCGAGCTATCTTGGGGAAATCGCCGATATTGCAGGTGCGGCGAAAATATGCAAAAAATACGGCGTATTGCTTGCCGTCGATAACGCGCACGGCGCTTATACGAAATTTCTCTGCCCCTCGGAGCACCCGCTCGATATGGGCGCGGATATCGTCTGCGACTCGGCGCATAAGACGCTCCCCGTGCTGACGGGCGGCGCTTATCTGCACGTGGGAAAAGGCGCGCCCTCTTACTTTGCGGAAAACGCGGAAAACGCGCTTTCACTTTTTGCGTCGACGAGCCCCTCTTATCTTATATTAAGCTCCCTTGACCGCGTAAATCAGATACTTGCCGAGGACTTCAGAGGAAAGCTCTTTGAGTGTGTAAAAAGGGTCGAAGAACTGAAAGCAAAGCTCTCGGGGCACGGCTTTGAAACTTTCGGCGACGAGAAATTAAAGCTCACGCTTATGCCGAAGACTTTCGGCTATCTCGGCACAGAGCTTGCGAAGATACTCTCCGAAAAGGGTATATTTTGCGAATTTGCCGATAGGGATTATCTTGTTGCGATGCTCTCGCCGTATAATACGGAAAATGACTTCAAAAGGCTTGAAGATTCCCTTTTGTCCATAGAAAGAAAAGCGCCGATAGAGCAAAAAGCGCCGTGTGTCGTAAAGTGCGAGAGAGCTTTAAGCATAAGAAAGGCACGCCTTTCACCGTATGAAAAAACGGACGCAGAAAAAGCAGAAGGAAAAATACTTGCATCGGCTCTTGAAAGCTGTCCGCCCGCAATACCCGTGATGATATGCGGAGAGGTCATAACGAAGGAAAGCATTGATGCGTTTCGTTATTACGGCATAAACGAGATATTGACTGTAAAAGAATAAAATTAAGCACCCAAGCCCTACGCTATGCGTTCGGAATTGGGTGCTTTTTATGGGGAGTTATACACGAGTTTTCAATTTTTGCAAGGTCTTTCTATAGCGCTTGCTTACTGCGTTGGGAGTGGTATCGAACATTTTTGCTATCTCTTTAAGTTTGAATCCGCAGTCTATTTTCAAAATAAGTATCTTTCTGTCGAGCTCGTCATCTATAAAGCCGACAAGCCCCTCGAAATCGTGTACTTCTTGTTCCTCGTATTTCACACCGAGCAAAAGCTCGTCGTCCACGACCACTTTTTGCCGTGACCTTATGCGGTTTAGAGCAATATGGTGAGCTATCGTAAATATCCACGATTTGCCGTTACCGCCCGAATACGTATCGCTTTTTTCGTAAATTTTAAGCACGGTATCGTGAAGATTATCCTCGGATTCCTCTTTGCTTTTTAGAAGCGAGTAGGAAAAGCGATATATTTCGTCTTTGAGCTCATTGTAAATTACCGTAAGGGCTTCTCTGTCACCCTTCGCGACTTTATAGATGAGCCTTCCGTATCTGTCCATATCGCTCACCTCCCTATCATTCTTTCTACAGTTATACTAAAATTTCACATTGATTGCAAGTATTACCACCAAGCGACCGTGTAATAGGTGGTATTCGGAATATCGGAAGGGGAAGTGCTCGGATATACTTTTATAGTATACGTTCCGGTTCCGTAGTTTCTCGGGTCAAAGTCGATGATTTCGATGTTTCCTTTTGGACTTGCAGAAGTGTCAACCGGCGTATTTCCGTAATATACTTTTATATTCAAATTGGGAATTGACTGTTCTTGTCCTTCTGTTGCAGTATTTGAAGCCACATAATGACTATATCCGTTCACTGTACTCAAATAAGCCAAGGCAACTCTTATATGCGTCATTCCGGATGTCACATTAAAACTGTGAGTTTTCACCGTTTCCGATTCAACTTGAGTTTTTGAAAAAGTGCCGTTAAAATATCTAGAATAATTTACAGTTGTGTACGCATTTTTACAATTCAAAATACCGGCACCGTAGTGGCTGTAATTATTCAATTGCAAATAATCCCAATCTGCCGGCGAATAGTAATGAGGTGATTGAGAATTCGTTGTGGCAGCTAAAACTGCTTTTACAACGCGTTGCTGAACTTTAAGCGTATTCTTTTGCTCACACATCAAAGCTATCGCTCCGGTAACGTGAGGTGCTGCAAAGCTTGTGCCGGTATTGGTAATTCCGTTATACGTTATATTAGTTCCGGGGGCGACCAGATCGGGTTTGTAAGGAATAAAATAATCTTTAGGCAGTACTGAATACGATGAGTCAAATGCTAAAATATCGTCGTTTAATTCTAAAGAATTGTTATCGTTCAAATTACCCACAGTAATAACGTTATACGCCATACCCGGAGAGCAAACTCTAGCCCCACCGTCATTTCCAGCCGATTGAACAAAATGAACGTCGTGATTTATTGAAATGTGATCCGCCCACAAGCAATACGAATCGTAAAAATAAGTATAATCATAAGGCGTGCAACTACTATTTATAATATTGTGAGTCGTTATCAGCCATTCCACTGCAGGAGTAAAGCCTTGGGCGTTTTCACAAATATTTGTTAATGTATAGTATGCTTCAGTTGAAGCCGAATAAATTTTAGCATCAGGCGCTACACTATTTATTATTCCGGCAACAAGCGTCGCGTGGTCAGTATAATATATGTACCCTGGATAATTGATCAATTCAGCATTTTCATTTCGAACGACCACATTGTTTACGGAGTAATCGGGAGCAGCAACCTCAACTTGACCTATTTTTACACCCGCACCGGTATATTCGTAAGTATTATTTACAGTGTTAGATTGTATAAGAGACAAACTTGTGCTGAGTAAGTTTTTAGGATTATATTCATATAAATCTAAAAGCTTGACGTCTTCGTATTGAGCGATTTTTTCCACTTTAGAGGATTCGACCTCGAACACTGCCATCGGAGTAAGAACACTCATAAACAAGCATTTTTCATCCTTGAAATATTTGCTTACAAGCTCGGAATTATTCTTTATATAAAGCTCGGAATATACGTCATTCTTTCGCTCTATATAGCTGTTCAAAAGATCATCGTCAATAGTACCGTCTTCAATTTCGCCGAGTATGAGCTTTTGCTCTTTTTCGCCGATCTTAAGCTCTTCGAAAACTTGCGCTTGAACGTCTTCTTTTTTGATACTGTCCTTAAGCCATACGAATATCTGGACGGTTTCGGAGGATGCCATTTTTTCTTTGAGAGCTTCGCTGATTTTCGCCATCGCTATTTCTTCGTCTGCGCTGATAGAAATACCGCCTGTCAAAGAAAATACCAAAGTAAGCGCCAAGATACAACATACCAAACCTTTTTTGAACTTCTTCATGTTTCTTTCTCCTTGTTTTTATTTGTAAATTTGTATAATCTATAAATTTATTGCAAAAGGCATATTTTCGCCTCTTCCGAAGATGTAAACGCCGTATTCAGTCCCCTCAAGAGAGTGAATTTCCTCTTTTGACAAGGTCGCCTCATATACCGTTAAAACACGTGACAAAATGGTGGGGTGAAAAACACGAAACTGTTCTTTGTTCAATCTCTCAAGCTTTACTCCAATTTTTTCAAAGTAACCAATAATTTCATCAGTTGAGGAGTAATGCAACTCATATTTGTAATATGATAATCTAAACTCAAAATCACTTAATACAGTTGAATATGTTTCTAAAAGTTCCTTTAATTTTTCTTTATCTTTATTATTAAAATCATCCTTTGTTAATGATAGAACATCATTTATTGTTTCAAGCTCTGCCTTGTTGAAATAAAGCGGATTTTCTTCATCAGAATGCCTTTCTTCATATTTCACCAATGCCAAATCAAGCTTTGAACACAGAGCTGAAAATTCTTCGTATGAGTATGAATTAAAGTCATTGCCATCGTGAATTATCCGCAAGATGTTATAAAACTTATTCCACAAATTGGAACTTATTATATTTATTTCTACCAATTCACTATATCTCTCATCGTCTATACTGTCATCTCGGTAAAGGATATCATTGTTGCTTAACTTTACGTATACGGCGAATTTGCAACCTTCATTTTCTTTAATACTCTTTTGTAACGTTGCGTCAACCACAAGTTCTCCGGCAGATATAGACATCATACTCTCTGTTAAAAGCGCAGAATCCGCGTAGATTATCTTCACTTCATCTTCGGGTGGGGTGGGTGTGTCGGGCGTATTCGATGTGTCGGGGGTAAGCGGCGGGGTATGCCCGAAAATATTTCCCTTTATTCCGATTACCGACGCGCCCACAATAACGAGCGCGAGGGCGGCTGTAGCGTATGCAAATTTTATATTCAATCTGCGTTTCGGCGCGGCGGTCAAAACGGGAATTTCAACGTCCGGTGCCTTGAATTTTTTACAGATCCTTTTGATTTTAATTGTTGTAAACATAATAATTTTCCTCCTGTTCACTGATAAGACAATCGGGAAAGGAAAAATACGCCTGTTTTTACAAAAGAAAATAAAAAGCTCCCTTGTGTAAAGAGAGCTTTTTTGCTTTAATCCAGTTTATATACCCTTTTTGCGTTTTCACTGAATATCTTTACGTATTCTTCGTCGGAAAGCTCCATATCAAGAAGCGTCTTTATCTCCGTATCAGCTCTCCACATAGGGTAGTCCGTTGCGAACATGACCTTATCCGCGCCGTAGCGGCGAATCATCTCTTTTGCGTTATCCTTGCCCGTATAGTAAAAGCTTGACGAGCAGTCAACGTAAAAATTATCATATTCCGCAAGCTGTAAACTTGCGTTTTCCCATATCGACCAGCCGCCGAAGTGCGCACCTACGAAAGTGAGATTTTTATACGTCTCAAGAAGCGGCTTTAAGCGATTCGGGTTCGAGTTATCATAGCGGCAGTCCCCCGTATGTAACAAAACGGGAGCGCCCATTTTCTCGCAGTTTTCGTATATTTCAAGCAAACGGTAATCGTCAAGCTTAAATCCCTGAATATCGGGGTGGAGCTTTACACCGTGAAGTCCGAGCGACAAAAGATATTCCAAATCGCCCTTTATATCCTCGCTTTCGGGGTGGAGCGCTCCGAGTCCCGTAAAGCTTTCGGGGGCGCTTTTTACGGACTGCGCGATAAACTCGTTTATACGTCTTACCTGCTTTGGCGTAGTCGCAACGGAATGAATTATAAATTTATCCACTCCCGCGCTCTTTCCCGAAGAAATCAGGTCGTCTATAGTGCCTTTATGCTTTGATTTGACGTGATAGAATTCGTCCGTGTGGCCTACTGCCGCCGCGGCAATTTTTTCGGGATATGTAGGAAGATTTTCCTTTGTTGCAAAGTTACGCTGTGCCGGGGGAACAGTGTTCTCTCCAAGCTTATCAAAGAAAGCCTGCTTCATGCTGTATTCAAAAGATGCCGGATTATCAGAAGAAAGGGTGTTGCCTTCTCCATCAGACCATTCATCCATATTAAAAGTATATACATGCTTGCAATCTACGTTCCATGCAGTCAGGAAATATACTGCCCACTTATACATACCCATAGGGCCTACGGGGAGAATGAAAGCAATCTTTCTATTTTCGTCCTTTGCCGCCTTGATCTTGAGGGCGATCTCGTGACCCATGT
>CALCTE010000068.1 GCA_937893885.1 uncultured Clostridia bacterium
CTGGTGCTATAAGCGGGATTTTGAGAAGATCGGCGGCTTCGATGAAAGCCTGATCAGTCTGGAGGATATGGATTTTGCCGCAAGACTGAATAAACTCGGCGTGAGCAGGGGACAGAAATACGGCACGCTGAAGAAATCCTATATCCTCACCTCCAGCCGCAAATTCGATGAATTCGGTGACTGGTACCTAATCAAAAACCGCAAGCTCACCCGCGACGCCTTCGAATGGCAGCGCAAAATCGTATTAGGACAATGGGCAACCGGCAAGGATGTATCCTTTGACGAAGCCGTTAAATACCAGCAGGCCATTCCGACCGAGAAGCGTTTCTCTGCAAAGCTTCTGAAGGCCAAGAATGAAAACCGTACGCTCATTCAGCCCCGCGCAGGCGTTCCTGTAATAGAGGAGCATATCAAGCTTATGCAGTACTTGGAAAAAGAGGGCGAAGCGGACCTTCTTCCTTCCACAATTGACAGCTATACGCGTCAGAATCGCTACGAAGAGGCTGAAAACGGAATTGCCGAGTCGCTTCGACTTGACAGAGCGATGTTAAACGGCTTCCCCGCAGTAAACCACGGCGTTGCAAACTGCCGTAAGGTAATCGAAAGCGTAAACGTTCCCATGCAGGTGCGCCACGGTACTCCCGACGCGCGTCTTCTTGCGGAGATAACTCTCGCGGGTGGATATACAAGCTACGAGGGCGGCGGAATCTCGTATAACCTCCCGTACTGCAAAAATATCCCTATGGAGCGTACTATCCGCGACTGGCAGTACGTTGACCGCCTTACAGGCATTTACGAGGAGATGGGCGTTGCCATTAACCGTGAGCCCTTCGGACCTCTTACGGGAACTCTCGTTCCGCCTTGCATTTCACACGCCGCCGCAATTATTGAAGCGCTTCTTGCCGCAGAGCAGGGCGTTAAGAATATAACTGTCGGCTACGGTCAGTGCGGAAACCTCGTTCAAGATATTGCCGCTATCCGTACGCTTCAAGAGCTCACGGACGAATATCTTGCAAAATACGGCTACGGCGACGTTGAAGTTACCACCGTTTTGCATCAGTGGATGGGTGGCTTCCCCGCAGACGAAGCAAAGGCGTTCGGCGTAATTTCATTCGGCAGCGTTATCGCGGCTTTATCAAAAGCGACGAAGGTTATCGTTAAAACACCTCACGAGGCTGTCGGTATTCCTACTATGGAAGCAAACGCACAAGGACTCCGCACCACAAAGCAGGTGGTAAATATGCTAGCAGACCAGGATTTCCAAAACAAAGAGCTTGATATCGAGAAGGAAATTATCCGCAAGGAGACCTGTGCTATCGTTGATAAGTGCTTTGAGCTCGGAAACGGCGATATCGCAGTCGGCGTATGCCGCGGAGTCGAGGCGGGCGTTCTTGACGTTCCTTTTGCGCCTTGCCGCGCAAATGCGGGACTTATGCTTCCCTGCCGTGACAATAACGGTGCGGTGCGTATTTTAGAGCCCGGTAACCTTCCCTTCGACAAGGAACTTATTGATTTCCACAAGTCCAAAATAAGCGAACGCGCCGTTGCGGAAAAGCGCGAGGCTTCCTTCCAAATGGTAATCGACGACGTATACGCTATCGGTAAGGGCAGACTCGTAGGACGCCCCAAATATTAAGCTTTTAAAGGAGAACTTAAAATGAAAATTAAAAATATAGTTTGTTCTGCAGGCCGTACGGGATTTTATTTTGACGATCAGCGTGCTATAAAGGCGGGTGCGGGCCACGACGGCGTATTTTACGTCGGAAGCCCCGTAACCGAGGGATTTACATCTGTCAGACAGGCGGGTGAGTCCATTTCCGTTATGATAGTTCTTGAGGACGGTCAGGTAGCTTACGGCGACTGTGCCGCAGTTCAGTATTCGGGCGCAGGCGGAAGAGATCCTTTGTTTTTGGCAAAGGACTTTATCCCCGTTATCGAAAAATATATAAAGCCCGAGCTCGTCGGCAAAGAGGCTGACAATTTCAGAGAACTTGCAAAGATGATGGAGTCTATTGAGGTTGAAGGTAAGCGCCTTCACACCGCTATCCGTTACGGACTTTCCCAAGCGCTTCTTGATGCGGTTGCAAAGGCAACGGGCAGAATGATGTGCGAAGTAGTTGCCGACGAGTACGGCTGCGAGGTTTCAAACGAGCCTATCGCTATCTTTACCCAATCGGGCGATGACCGCTACGACAACTCCGACAAAATGATAATAAAGGGTGCGCAAGTGCTTCCTCACGCACTCATAAATAACGTGGAAAGCAAGCTTGGCAAAAACGGCGAGAAGCTTGCGGATTACGTTGCTTGGCTCCGTGACCGTATTCTTAATAACCGCACGGACGAAAGCTACGCTCCCGTTATGCACATCGACGTTTACGGCACTATCGGTGCAGTGTTCGGAAATAACAATTATACCGCAATGGCCGACTATATCGAAAAGCTCGGCAAAATTGCAAAGCCCTTCCACCTTCGCATAGAAGGCCCTATGGACTGCGATTGCGACAGACAGACGCAGATAGAGGCTCTTGCAGGTCTTACCGCAGAGCTTGACCGCCGTGGCTGTGACGTAGAGCTCGTAGCTGACGAGTGGTGCAACACATTGGAGGATATCAAGCTTTTTGCCGATAACAAGGCGGGCCACATGATACAGATCAAGACCCCCGATCTCGGCGGTGTAAACAACACCATCGAAGCGGTACTTTACTGCAAGGAAAAGGGTATCGGTGCATATCAGGGCGGTACTTGTAACGAGACTGACAGAAGCGCGCAGGTATGCGTTCACTGCGCTATGGCAACAAGACCTGTGCAGATACTTGCAAAGCCCGGTATGGGAGTTGACGAGGGCTATATGATAGTATATAACGAAATGAACCGTATCATTGCCTTAAGAAACGCAAAATAAACGAAATCAAAGATAAAAAATGACCGATAGAGCTTTAACTCTATCGGTCATTTTGCGTTTAATTTAGCATTTCACGTTTTCGTGAAAGCCTACCGAATCAAACTTTAAAAAAGTGTGCAATTAAAGATTTCGGTATAAGTATAGGTCGTTTCCGACTTATTTTGCGAGGTTGTAGTACTTGCCGAGGATCTCAAGAGCCTTGTCAACGTTAGTCTTGAAAGCTTCCTTGGATACGTCGTAGTAGCCGTCGTAGCCGTTTACGGAAGCACCGCCGTTAGCAGTCTTGTAGAACTCTGTTCCGTCGGGATTGGTCATACCCATAGCAACGAAGGAAGAAGCGGGGATTTCGCCAGCCTGGGAGATCTCTTCGACAATGTAGTTACGGTCAAAGAGAAGACCGAGAGCGCTGCGGATCTCTGCCTGAATTGCTTCGAGCTCTTCAGCGGTGAGTGTTGTGTTCTCGGGATTGTAGATCTTCTCGTTTACATTCCAGCATACGTAGTATGTACCGATCTGACCTGCGATAACGAATTCCTCGGGGAATTCGGTCTTGAGGGTTGCGATTTCGTTGGTGGGAACATCGTCGATGAGAGCCCAGTCACCCTTTCTGAAGTTTGCAAGCATGTTGTTTGCATCATCGGAAAGGTAGCAGTTGATCTTGTTCATCGTAACGTCAGCAGCGCCGTGGTAGCTTGCGTTCTTAGCGAGAGTGATAAGGCTCTCGTGTGTCCAAGACTCGATGGTGTATGCGCCGTTGCAGATGTAGGTAGCAGCCTCAGTTGCCCAAGACTCGTTTTCCAATGCGCTGGAGTGTACGGGGAAGTAGGTGGGGAATGCAAGGAGCTCGTTCCAGTAGGAAACTGCGTTAGCAAGAGTGATCTTAATGGTCTTCTCGTCAACAGCTTCAACTGCAAGCTTTGCATCGGGGTTTACAAACTCACCGGCATCGTTTGTTTCCCACATTTCTGCGTAACCCTTAACAACTTCGAACATATAACCGTAGTCAGCACCGAGTGCGGGAGAAGCTGCACGCTGCCAAGCATTTACGAAGTCTGCTGCTGTGAGAGCGTCGCCGTTGCTCCACTTAAGACCGTCCTTAAGTGTGTATGTGTAGGTTACTGTTCCGTCTTCGTTTACAACGCCTTCGGGAAGTTCTACTGCGCAGTCGGGAACGATAACGAGCTTACCGTCTTCGCCCTGTGCCCACTTAGCAAGACCGGAGAAGAGGTGAGAAAGCATCGTAGCGCCGTCAACAGCGGAGTTGAGAGCGGGATCAAGTGTGTCAGGCTCGGAAGCGAGGCATACGTTGATAGCTTCTGTTGCACCGTCAACGGTGGTGTACATGAAGTACTTGTAGCCGAGGGGGTTGGAGAAGAAGCCTTCTACCTTGTCGTCGATCATATAAAGGTCGGTGTAGTAGTAGAGGGGAACGATGCAACCGGTGGACATAAGAATGTCCTCAGCAAGATGCATAAGTTCATAACGCTTTGCTGTATCGGTGCAGGACTTGATGGTGGAGATGAGAACGTCATAGGTCTCTGCCCATGTTCCGTCTTCAACCTTCGTCTCGTAGCCCCACTTTGTAAGGTCGAGGTCATACATCTTGAGGTTTGCGTGTGCACCCTTACCGAACTGAACGTCGTTGTTACCGGAAGCAGTAACCCACATATCCAGGAAGCAGATGGGATCGTTGTAGTCAGCCAGCCAGCCGTTACGAGCGACAGAGTAGTCGCCATCCTTACGGGTGTTCAGGAAGGTGTTCCACTCC
>CALCTE010000069.1 GCA_937893885.1 uncultured Clostridia bacterium
CTTTATAAGCTTACATTCAAGAGTCATAGGAAGCTCGTCAATAACCGGAGCATTAACGAACTCACTCTTCGTTGCGTGAAATCCCGCCTTTTCAAACTTTCGGGGCTCGTCGTTTGCCGAAACGATACCGACGTAGTCGCAAGGTACTACCGTCTTTGCCGTAGCAAAGCTAATCGTAAATGCGCCCGTTTTCTTGATATTTTCCGTAGTCTTATGGTCATCTGCAAGGCAGACCATAACCTGATTTGTGTCATAAATGCCGCCCCAAGCCGCATTCATAGCGTTAGGCGTGCCGTCTTCACCATAAGTGCCAACGATAAGCACGGGCATAGGATAAAGCATTGATTTTACTCCGAAATTTTTACGCATAATTTTATTCCTTTCAATTTTGTTTTTCTCATAGTATTCCCTCATAGAAGTTCTTTGTTTTATTATACATCATTTCCGCCGGCTTTTCAATATATCAATTATAACGGTCGAAACATTGAATTTTTGAATAAATTATTGTATAATTATCGCAGTAATTTTATGAAGTCAACACTTTTATGATTTTGTGTTGTTCAATATTCCTCCTTGAATTATTAAAATAGTATTGTAAAAAAACAAAAGGAGGTTCTTAATATGAACACAGACAAAATTATAGCAGAACACATCGCAAAGGATTATGCACCGAAAGAAAGTTCGAAACTTGTTGCCCTTAAAAAATTAGACAACAAGGCAAAACTCCCCGCCACCATTTTCACCTACACTTGCGGTATTGTGTCCACACTCGTTTTCGGCACGGGTATGTCTTTAGCAATGCAAGTTATCGGAAACAGTATGGTGCTGGGTATCGTTGTCGGTATCGTTGGACTTATCGGTTGCGGTGTGAATTATCCGATTTATAAGAAATTGCTTGAAAAGGGCAAGGGAAAATATGCCTATGAAATCGTGCAGCTTGCCCGTGAAATCGCAGACCAATAATCAAAACTTGCAAGGAGTGGTAATATGAATAAATCCGAAAGCAAATATTTTAATACTGCCACGAAAATGGACCTTGCATTGATTTCCTTGCTGAAAAAGAAACCGTTTGAATACATTACTGTTAGTGAGATTTGCGAAACGGCAGAGGTAAATCGCTCTACCTTTTATTTGCATTATGAAACCATTGGTGATTTGCTGAATGAAACAACAAGATATTTGCTCGACGATTTTTTATCGTATTTTTCAATCGACACACAGTCAGTAGCAATCAATCTTAAAGACTGTGAGCTTAATGAATTGGTGTTTATTTGCGATAAGTATTTAACACCGTATTTTACCTATATAAAAGACCACAGAGAAGTATTTAAGATTGCATTGGCGCAAAATGAAATTTTGGGATTTGAAGATGTGTATAAGCGAATGTTTGAAAACATATTCAATCCTATTTTGGAAAGATTTCACTATCCGCCAGACATTAGACAATATGTGATGATGTACTATCTAAATGGTATCAATGCCGTAATTGTTGAATGGTTAAAAAACGGGTGTGACAAGTCAACCGATGAAATATCTAAAATAATCGCCATATGTATTTACGGAAAAGATAATGCGAATGGATAGGACACTAAAACTCGCACTTGTCAGTTTGTTATTCAATATGGTATATAGTGCCTATCACATTATTTTCGGCATAGCAACTCACTCGTGGTGGTTTTTTACAATCGGTATTTACTATGCAATATTAAGCATTGTTCGCTTTGTAGTTCTTCAACATAAAAGGGAAAAACACTTTATCATTCGATTTACAGGAATAATGTTGATGGTGTTATCCCTGTCGCTTGTTGGAACAGTTATCCTTACTTTTGTAAAAGATAGAGGCACCGTATTCCATTTGATTGTTATGCTTGCGATTGCAGTATATGCTTTTACCAAAATCACACTTGCAACAATAAAATGGATAAAGGCACGAAAAAGCAAATCGGTAAAATTGATAACATTACGAAACATATCATTTGCCGATGCCTTTGTTTCTATATTTTCTTTGCAAAGGTCTATGCTTGTATCCTTTGAGGAAATGACGGAGATGGAAATCCGTATTATGAATGTCGCAACCGGTTCTGCGGTGTGTATCATTGTTTTTTTGCTCGGACTAAATCTTTTGCACACAAAAAACACCCTATGACTTTTTACGGTCATAGGGTATCTTTGCCTGTCGTAAATTTTTAAGTGGTGTTTCTTTATATCACTATGTAACCACAATAATATACAATATTGCCTCCCTCTCCGCCACTTATCGTCTGTAGACTTATAGTATGCTATAAGTCTATAATGCTATATATAGGGGGTGTATATATGAACATAATAAAAGTTTTTGGGACAAATTTAAGAAAAAAGCGTATTGAAAAAGGGCTTTCCCAAGAAAAATTTGCCGAGTTATGTAACCTGCATCGCACATACATAAGCGATATTGAATGTTTCACTCGTAACATTTCATTAGAAACAATTCAAAAAATAGCAGATGCACTGGAAATAGATGCATACACACTACTTATGGAGGAAAAATAATGACTTCAAAAGAAATTGGAGAAAAAATTTTAGAATATTGTGATAATTACAAAATACCAGAGCAATATCTAATAGATATCTTAATAGACCAAAAAGTTGTGCCTATGATTAGAGGAAAAGCAACCGAATATGCTGTCTTGCTTCTCTTACAAAAAATACTTAATAGTCATGAATGGAGTGTTGCAAAACTTAATCTAAACGCCCAAACAGGAATACATGACGAAGATGTAACCATAACTCACCAAAGAACAGGAATAATAATTAAAGTAGAGTGCAAAAATGCCGTAAGAGGAAGTTTTAAGTATTCAAACCGTGCTAGGTTTAGTCACGAACCTTTCTGTTCTATAAAATGTCATAAAAGTCGCAGTGACCTTAGAAAAGCAAAAACAACGAATGATAGATACCTTGTTGGCGATTTTGATATTATTGTTTCAAATCTTTCTAATGCTGTCATTGAAGGCGCAACATATACAGAAAAATTCGAATTATTAAACAACGAAAATGTTATAGAAAAACTTGCGAAATATTATAATTGCAATACAACATATGATGACATTTTCAATGCTTCATATAATGATTGGCGTTTTGCAATGGCCGAAGAAATAGCTGAAAACGGAGTTATCCCACGTACTCCAAAAGTATTATTAGAAAATGATCCTAGATGGCACCCTATTACAGAATTGGAAGAATACCTTTTGAATTTTACAAAAACCCATAGAGCAAGAATGAAAAAACGTTAAAAAGAGAGGCAAATGCCTCTCTTTTAATAATTTAGGATAAACAATTCTTTCCCTTTTTCTCGTTTGCCTTTATATCCATCTTCTAACTTATGACCTATTTTTTGATCATCAGTTCTGCTTATACAATAATTCCACTCTTTATCGTAAATATGAGGCATAAAAGAATATAGCTCACGAATTTCATCGCAATTATCATATGTGATAAATATCTTTAATCTTTTATACTCATTTTTTATAGCTTCGGACAACCTTATATGATCTTCACGAGAAAAGAAACAAGTATAAAACTTATCTTGATCAGCATTGAAATATGGAGCATCAACAAAAATTAATGCGCCATCCGGCATAGAGTGGATGCACTCTATCGCGTCCGAACATCTCAATTCAACATCTTGCAATTTTTTGCTTGTATTCTCAATATTTCTAGGCCAATTTTTAGGCTGCATACTATACTTGTCCCCATAACCAAAATAGCAGTTTTGAAATTGCATAATTCCACTATAAGAAATACGATTAAGGTAAAACCATCTTGCTGCAGCTTCAATTTCATTTCTTGGGGTGTATTCATTTTTGTAGTGATAGTGTGCCTCTTTTGATGGATACTCAAATGATTTAAGAACTTGAATTAACTCATTTGGATCGTCTCTTATTATTCGATAAACCAACATTAGATTTTCGTCTAAATCATTCAAAACATTTACTCTGCTTTTTTCTTTATAGAAAAACACAGAACCACCACCGGCAAAAGGTTCACAATATACATCACTATCAATAAGATGCTCAGAAATTAATTTGCGAGCATAAAATTTTCCCCCGGGATAACGAAAAGGACTATTAATAGCGCCCATAATTTACACCTTAAAATTATTTATAATCAATATATGCCTTTGTCGCAAGGTCGAAATGTTTTTCACAAATCCATTTGTCATAAACCATACGACGTGTTTCATTATTAGATTAACAAAATGTATCAAATACCGGCAAAAACTAATTTTTATGTTTCCTAATCCAAAGGTTTCATCGTGGGGAACAAGAGTACGTCGCGGATAGCGGCGGAGTCGGTGAGAAGCATACACATTCTGTCTATGCCGTATCCGATTCCTCCCGTGGGAGGCATACCGAGTTCGAGGGCATTCATAAAGTCCTCGTCCGTCGTATTAGCTTCGTCGTCACCCTGGGAAAGCAATATCTCCTGCGCCTTGAAGCGTTCTCTTTGGTCAATGGGATCGTTGAGCTCGGAGTATGCGTTACACATCTCCCAGCCGTTCATAAACATCTCGAAACGCTCTACGTATTCGGGATTATCGGGCTTCTTCTTCGTTAAGGGAGATATCTCGATGGGGTGATCCATTACGAATGTAGGCTGAATAAGATGCTTTTCAACGTATTCCTCAAAGAATAGGTTTAATATATCACCCTTTTGGTGTCTTTCTTCATACTCTACGTGATGCTCTTTCGCCAAAGCTCGTGCATCCTCTAAAGTCTTCACTTCATTCCAATCAACGTGAGCGTATTTCTTTACTGCATCAACCATCGTGATACGCTCGAAGGGCTTGCCGAGATCCATTACGTGTTCGCCGTACTTGATGGTGGTCGTGCCGAGTACTTCCATAGCAACGTGTCTGAAGAGGTTTTCCGTGAGGTCCATCATTCCGTGGTAATCCGTATACGCCTGGTAAAGCTCCATAAGTGTAAACTCGGGGTTATGTCTTGTGTCAAGTCCTTCGTTACGGAACACTCTTCCTATCTCGTATACTTTGTCAAAGCCGCCTACGATAAGGCGCTTTAAGTAAAGCTCAAGGGATATGCGAAGCTTTAAATCCTCGTTTAAAGCGTTAAAGTGCGTTTCGAAAGGTCTTGCAGCCGCACCGCCCGCGTTGGAAACGAGCATGGGGGTTTCTACCTCCATAAAGCCGAGTCCGTCAAGGTATTTTCTTATCGTGCTGATGATTTTCGAGCGCTTTGCGAAGGTATCTTTAACCTCGGGATTTACGATAAGGTCAACGTATCTCTTACGGTAGCGAAGCTCCGTATCCGTAAGTCCGTGGAATTTTTCGGGGAGAGGTACGAGCGACTTCGATAAAAGTGTCGCGCTGTTTGCGTGGACGGATATCTCACCCGTGCGCGTGCGGAATACGAAACCTTCGATTCCGATTATGTCACCGATATCCCACTTTTTGAAGGAAGCGTAGCTTTCTTCGCCGAGGCTGTCTCTCGATACGTATATCTGTATCTTACCCTTGCCGTCAAG
>CALCTE010000070.1 GCA_937893885.1 uncultured Clostridia bacterium
TTTTGTGGTGTGATACTGCTTTATTTTGCAAAAAACATGAAATATCTCAGTTTGAATGGGAGGTTTCCCTTTTTAATACCTTTTTGCACCAAGTGCGTTTTCCGCATTTCGGACACTTTAAGTAACGAGTGGTTCCTCTATGC
The DNA here is from genome assembly GCA_937893885.1 of uncultured Clostridia bacterium. GTDB lineage: Bacteria > Bacillota > Clostridia > Oscillospirales > CAG-272 > CALCTE01. The sequence goes on from CALCTE010000070.1 coordinate 144, forward strand.
ATTGCATTAAGTGCCTGCATATAGGTAGGCACGATCTCGCAACCGCAGTTTTTGCATTTGTAGGCCCCCACACTTACCTCCAGTTTTAACGCATAAAAGCACGGTAACAGGAAGACCACGCAGAGCGCAAGTATGGCAACGAGCATCCAAGGCCCCTCGGGCATAAAAAACGCGATGATCGCAAGACCTCCGATTAATCCAATGATACTCACTATCATGATCGTCCACATGGCATTCCAAATAGTTTTGTTCTTCTTTTCTAATTCCTTTGCCATATCAAGCAAAAGCTGTTCATTTTTCTGATTATTATTTTCCATATTGATTTTCTCCCCACTTAATAGTTCATTTACGCTGATACAAAGAATATCACACTTGAAATTACAGTTCCAAACAGTAGTGCGTATTTCTTATAGTATTTGAGTGCGACGGGTATCAGCGCAACACCGACCAAGAGAGCGAGTGCGATCGGTGTGTACGGAATGATGTACTTTGGATATTTTTCTGCATATACCGTGCCGTATCGAATCATATCAATAATGACGGTTATTCCCATATAAATTGGGTAACAAGATGCGAGTAATACGCCGAGGAGTGATAGCAGGTAATAGTTTTTGAACTTTTTGTTTTTCATAATGTACTCCTTTCAGGATGCATTGGTGAGAAGAACGTAACAGATTGCTATAATAAGCGCGGAAAATGCAGCAATGGAGAAATAAGAGATCTTTTTGTAAGACAAGATGTTTTCTATTCGGATTCTGATTTTGGAGCCACCAAAGGATACGGCAAATACGTTTGTTTTCTCTGCTGTTGAGAGTAGTGTATATGCATATTCTTTTCGCTCTGTTTCGTTGCATTTTGACAGTACGGTTTCGTCGCAAGCAAGCTCAATATCGGAATAAAGCATTTTTAGCAAGAGCCACGCAAAGGGATTGAACCAATGAATACACACAACGATAAGCGACAAAAGACGGATGAAGTTGTCTTTTCGTTTTATATGGGATTTTTCATGCATCAATATGAAGTTCAGTCTGTTTGCATCGTATTCGGTCGGAAGAATTATTTTCGGATTGATGATTCCGTAAACCGCAGGTGTTTTGATCTTGTCTGAAATATAGATATTATCCTTTAATTTTTTGGCATCCTTCATTTCGCCAAGCGTAATGAAATAAATGATCGTCAAAGTAAGGATTGCTGCCAATGCTACGATAAGCCATATCACAGAAGCAATATTAAAGAGATTCTCAAGAAGATTGACCTTATAAGTGATCGGGAAATAACTGTTTGCACCCATTACGTGATTCATCATAGTAAGTGCCGAATCATCGCCAATTTGAACGATAGTAACGGTTTTAGTAGTGAACTTGGATAGTAAAGCCATAATACCGTATTTGCTTGAAATTCCAACGGGAATACACATTCGAACAAATGGCACAAGCCACAGCCAAATGAAAATCCTGCGCGGAAGCCTTTTGAACAAGCGAATAAGCAATACGGGTATCGTGCAAATGGTTGCGGCGATACTCATATTGAATATCCAATAAAAGATTTCTCCAAGCATGGTATCACCTCTTGTCGATCAATTTTCGAAGCTCGTCGATTTCATCCTTTGTCAGTTTTTCATCTTCTATCAAAGCCGAAAAAAGTGCTTTTCTTGAACCGCCAAAGAGCTTGTCAATCAAGGTCTGCGTTTCGCTTTCACAAACATCTTTTTTAGAGATAAGTGAAATACATATAAAACCGGGATCGGTACGCTTGATATAACCTTTTGCCTCAATTTTCTTAATAACGGTGTAGGTGGTGTTCTTATTCCATCCGAATTCCTTATCTGCAAGGATACTTAATTCTTTAGCACTGATGGGTTCATTTGCCCAAATCAGCTCCATAACCTTTAATTCGCTGTCAAATAATTTTTGCATATTGGTAACCTCCGGACTATTACTATAGTATATACTATCACAATAGTCTGTGTTTGTCAATAGGTTTTTATAATTTTTTCCATGAAATCGGAAATCACATTTTTTTGAGACGCTTCGTCCAAGAACGAAAGTGTATCACGAGCAAAAATCAAATCTACCATAGGCAATGTATTTGAATTTTTACAATCGTGATATTCAAACATTATGCAATCTTTTATATCTTGTTTAAATGTGTATTCTCCATTTGCTTTTTGTGTAACAAAAGGAGCGTACCAATCACTTGCAACATCATCTGGAACATTTATCATTGTTGCATTTGATACCGCAAGTAAGTCAATATCGTGGGCATAAATTCTAACTTTTGCAGTTGGATATTTTTGCTTTAGGATACATGCCAAAGAATCATTGAAAGATGACATAGATTAGTGTATTTCAGTGTAACAGAATAACAATCAGAGTTAT
>CALCTE010000071.1 GCA_937893885.1 uncultured Clostridia bacterium
CTTGTTTTGATCTTCACGCGCTCACCTCCAATTCTTACTCACCGGGCTTGGTGGTCATCAGCTTATAGAGCTGTGTATCCTTCGGGAAGTTGTTGACGAAAGGTACAAGCGCACCGCCGATCTTGACAAGTCCGTGACCCGCTTCTACGTTGGTGATATACGACATCTGAAGATCGGAGATTCCCATCAGCTCTGCAAGCTGTTCGCGGTCGGTCGCGGCTTGGTTGAGCATAATGACAAGCTCGGAGTTTGCAAGCATCGTTCTTGCCGTATGGCTCTGCAACAGATCTTCCACGTTCTGCGTGATACCGAGAATATAGGCGTTGTACTTACGCACCTTCTTCCACATCGTAAAGAGGAAGTTTGCGGAGTATTCGTGTTGGAAAAGCAAATAGATCTCGTCGATGAAGATATAGGTCTTTCTTCCCTTCGCTCTGTTCTCGGTGATACGGTTGAGAATACTGTCAAGCACAACGAGCATACCGATAGGCATAAGCTGTTTGCCAAGCTCGTGAATGTCATAGCAGATAAATCGGCTACGAGTGTTCACATTGGTCTGTTTTGCAAAGGTGTTGAGAGAACCGTCGGTGAAAAGCTCGATTGCAAGTGCAATGTCCTGTGCTTCAACCTCGCTCTGCTGAAGGAGTACCTCGCGGAAGTCCTTGAGGGTAGGCGGTTCAGAGATACATCCACCGAGCATATAGTCGCGGTACACGATAGCGGTACAACGGTCGATGATCGACTTCTCTTTCGCTCCAAGTCCTCCGTTCATGACCTGCTCACACAGAGACAAAATGAACTCGGATTTCAGAGTTACGGGGTTTGCACCGTCCGCATAGTCGCGGCTCATCGCCATCGCGTTAATATGGCTGTTACTCGTTGCCGAGACCACAACCGTCTCACCGCCGAAGGCTTCGGTCAAAAGTGTGTACTCGCGCTCGGGGTCGATTACGATCACGTCCGCGTTCTTGTCAGAGAGAAGCAGGCTTGTCAGCTCTTGCTTTGCCATCATAGACTTACCCGAACCGGAAACGCCCGTAATAAAGGAGTTACCGTTGAGCAGTTCTCCGCGATTGACCATAATCATATTCTTGCTGATCGCATTGTTACCGATATACAGACCGTTCTTGTGGCATACCTCTTGTACGTGGAACGGCATAAATACCGCAAGGCTCTCGGTGGTGAGGGTTCTGCGGATATTGAGCTTTGTACCGCCATACGGCAAGCAAGTATTGAGTCCTTCAAGCTGCTGCCAACGAAGTACCGACATAGAGCAAAGGTGCTTTCTCGCACACTGCAAAATGCTCTCGGTATCCGCGTCAAGCTGTTCCTTACTGTCCGCGCTATGAACGAGAGTGATAAGTGCGGGAATCATTCGCTGATCTCGCGCCACAAGGTCGTTAAGGAACTCTCTGCTCTCCTCGCGCTGACGCTCCATATCATAAGGGATCGCCGCCGAGAAGTTGTTGTTCTGATTCTGCTTTCTCTGCCAATTCGATATATTGGTCTCGACCGCAAGGAGCTTACTTTCGCCCTGCCTTACCGCTTGATCCATAGGAATAGGGTCTGCGTCGATAGACAACATAAGGCTACGGTCAATATCGGTCAGCTCTGCGATAAAGCTATCCTTGATGAAGTTGGCATAGTCCTTGAGATACAGAACTCTTGCAAAGCGACCGTCCATCTTGAAATAGTCGCTTCTGAACTCAAGGGATTGAGGGGCAAGCGCGATCTTGAAGTCGTGACCTCTCTTTGCGTTGAGGAATCTATCATATCTGAAATCATCCTCATATCCCTTGTGGAAGAAATCGTAGAGCATACGAATCTTATCTTCCTCGCTGACCTCCTCAAACTTGGAGCCGAGCCTTGCAAAGAGTGTGGCAAACTCTGCGCCTACGCGGTTGAAATATCCCTTTGCTTCTTCAAGGGTTTTCTTTTCCACCGTAATCGTCATAAACTTGTCCTGCACGACGCCTGCCGAAAGGTTGGCGTTTCGCTCCAGGACAGAGTTATACTCTCTGCGATAGCGGTCAAGGCTATCTCCAACAAGGGGGAGCATATTGCGCTCCTCAAACTTGCTTTTCTGAATACGGCGGTTATTGATGGTGATCTTGGTTGTGGCTCCGCTGTCAAGGGAGTTCAGAATCTCGGAATAACCGAGGAACATTCCCTCTTTATCTTCTCTTGAAGCCACGGCATAGTTGATGTCGGTAAAGGTAAAGGTCTTTGACCACAGATTTCTTCCTACAAGGAATATCCCGTCCTCAAAGACCCCTTGGATTGGAATAGCCTGCTCCACGTTTGTAGGAACGGCATCCGGTTCTACCGTTTTCTTTTTAGGCTGAAAGATACTCATTTGTCCTCCTTCTTTTTCTTGTCGTAATGTTCGTTCTTGCCGGTAAAGGTGAGATGTCTCGGCATAAGAATCTCACTTCGTATCCACGCTTTTGCGATCTGCTCCGCATACATTCCGTTATATCGGATAAAGCCGAGTGCCGCAAAAGGTGCGGCTCCGAGCATACAGAGCCAAGAGAGCGTTTCCGTTCCCATAAAATTACGGCAGCCGAAATAGATTCCGACTGCCGCACCGCAAGCAAGGATAGCGAAGATAAACTGTCTCACCGATAAACCGAAGAACATAGTCTCGTTATATTCTTTTATCTCTTTGTTTATCTTGATCTCCATAAGCTCTCCTTATCGTGCTTCTGTTTCTTTTGGTTTCTTGTCTTTTACGGGGAGAATATACAGCTCCCCATCTTTTGTTTTGAGACGGACGGAATATCCAAGCTGTTTGAGGGCTTTATACACATCGGGAGCGTGTTCCACTTTCGTTTTACATACACCGATTCGGGTGAACAATGCTACATCGTTATACCACGGCTCATCCTTAAAAGCATCAACTCGCAGAAACATATCCTCTTTCATACTTACATAGTAAAAAGTCAGAAGATCGTAGAACTTATAGTCATAAGCACTCTTAAGCTTGTCAATGGTAATTCCGTTCTGCATACAGTATTCAAGATACTTCTGCAATCCGTCTTTACAATCAACCAAGTTCGTCTCGCCTATATAGTTCCACAGTGCAGCGTGGGTATGAAGCTCCATTTCAACGATCTCATATCCTTCTTCCAAATACTCAAGTAGTATTCCATCGGGTTCACTGTATAGGGGTTGGATAGGATCTTTGCTATCCGACAGCGGATGATAGATATACGCATTTTCGTATTCTTCAGACATCACTACAAGAGCCGTTCTCTCCGGGTGTTCTTTGTGAGTCAGAATATGAGATTTGACAAGCTGTTCATCACAGTCCATCTTTCGCCTTTCGTTCACCTCGGTCAAAAAAGCGTCCGACACTTCAATAATTTCTTTATTGCTTATCATCGTTCTTGCTCCTTGTTCCGATGAGGTTTTCTTTGAAAATGTTTCATCAGATCTATGCCCTCATAGTTGCACTTCTGTTTCAGCCTTTCCGCTGTCACATCGTTTTGTTTGCAAAAAGCAAGATACTGCTGAAATCCTTTCGGAAAAATAATT
>CALCTE010000072.1 GCA_937893885.1 uncultured Clostridia bacterium
ACAGATACTGCAGGAGGTCTTTTAACCCTCAATATCGGCAACTACAGCACCGACAAAGGCTATCAAATCCTTCGGGTCTATCTTTATCTGCAAACCCCTCACGCCCGCGCTTATAAATATATGGTCAAAGGCTGTGCAGGTCGAATCTATAAATGTCGGGAAGCGCTTTTTCATACCTATAGAGGTGCATCCTCCACGAATATAACCCGTTGTCGGCAGCAGCTCCTTCATCGGAATCATCTCGGCAGATTTATTGCCCGACACCTTCGCCGCAGCCTTCAAATCGACCTCCTTATCACCCGGAATGACACAGACAAAATGGCCCGTACGGTCACCACGCAAAATCAGGGTCTTGAAGACCGTGGCGATATCCTCTCCTAACTCCTCGGCAACATGCGTGGCAGCGAGATTATCCTCATCCACGAAATAGAAGTCATAGAAGTCGCCGCCGACCTCTTTTGCCGTGTGCATCGTGGCGTAGATTTCAAATTCTTTTCTATTTGGATATGGTGGGAAAACGCTCGGCAATGCGGAATGCTGAATTGCTTTTGCAAAGGCAAGCTCTGCATCTATGCGTTCCTCCGCTTCCTTGATGTAACGCTTCAAGGTATCGACCGTTGCGTTGATATCGTTTGAGAGTGAGTCAAACTCCACGTGGGAACGAACATCCACCACGGTGTCGAGCTTGCCCTCGGTAATAGCGGAGAGTGAGGTGTTTACCTTGTGAATATTCTTTACAACGAGCTTACGCACAAGGAAATAAATCAAGACGAAGAGTGCGCCGAAGATCACGATCTGAAGCACGGTGAACACCCCTATCGATACGTCACGGGAAACCATTGCCTCGCTGTGCGGATAAACGGCGATGATCTTGAATCCTTCGTTTTCGTCGAACATACAGAACGCGCGCTCAAAGCGGTACTCAGTGACGGTTTCTCCGTCCTTTTCCACCTCTTTGCCTATGTAGATGCCTTCCTCAAACATCTCTTTGTTTTCGATCTCGGCAAAGTTCTGTGTCATTGCCGTTACGATGGTAATGGGCTGACCACTATTATTAGAACGGTCGCTGACGATGTTCCATTCGCTGTCGGTAACAATGAGGAATCCGTCCTCACCAACGTGGCGATTTTTAACTACCTCGGTCACGGCAGTTCCCATTGCCTCATAATAGGCTTCTTCGTCGTAGCCGACTTGGACAAAGCCACCTCTTGCAAGTGATACGCCTGCGTACTTACGGTAGATGTCGCTGTCATAGGCGATGGGCTGATAGTCTTGCACGTACTCTGTGAGTGCGCCGAGCAGAGCCATAAACTCTGCCGGTTGCTGACCGTTTGTTGACATATTGAAGCCGACAAAGCTTTCGTTTGAGCTTGCGTCGATTATACCGCTTGTATTAGCGTAGTTTATCTCACTTACGTTGTATTTGTCGAGCATTTCACCGAGAAGCTCGTTTGTGATCTCGTCCGTGCTGTTTAATTCGGTTGCAATAGCGTGTGTGATAACCAAAAGGTTTTTATCCGATGTGTCTGCGATATCCTGTTTTACATCCTTAATATACGTATCAAGAAGGTTCTCTGCGCTATCAGTAAAGAGCCCCGTCTGATATCCCCACAGGAATACGAGGGTGATTACAAACGCGATAGCAACAATCAAAAGCAACCATTTTTGGAAGGATGCTGATATTCTTTTCTTGGTCCCCGTCATATCAGTTTACCTCCTTCTCAATGCGGATACAGGTATCGGTATATGTGTAAGTGGAGGTGTCCTTTTCTGCAAGCGCATCGGGTGTATCGCCGCCCGAAACCTTCATACCGTCAACTGTCGTCGTCATTGTGAATCACTCCTGTCTTTTCATATAGCAAGGTTGTTTTGC
>CALCTE010000073.1 GCA_937893885.1 uncultured Clostridia bacterium
CATACGTGGTGAGCAAGAGCATACCACGATGCCTGTGAGTCCGTGTTCCTTTACTGCTTCCTTTATCATGTCCTGTCCCGCTTGGGAGCACATATACTGATAGTCTGTGGAGAAAACTACTCCGGGCTCGCTCTTTAAAGCCTCTGCTACAGCCTTAACGTCAACGGTACCCGCGATGTTAGTTCCGCAATGACAGACGAATACACCTATCTTCTGCATTTATTTTCTCCTTTCCTATTTCGTATATTTTCTGAACGCGCTGACGATGGCTTGCTGGGGCATATCGTCGTCAAGAAGCGCAGGTATATCGTTTGGTGTCAAATGATTTGCGCCCTTGGGTCTTATTGCCGTAAGTCTTACCGCTTCGATAAGCTTTGCGGGCTCGACACCTCTGGGGCAACGGTCAACGCAGGCAAAGCATGTAAGGCACTTATAAAGCGATTTTGACTCAAGAAGGGGCTCGATATCGCCGCTTTCGACCATGTAAACAAACTCGTGAGGGTGATATTCCATTTCGTCGTAAGAGGGACAGGTCGCGGAGCACTTTCCGCACTTCATACACTTTTTCGGATTTACGCCCGCCACGCGAAGTATCTGTTCTTTTAAAAGCTCTTTCTTTTCCACCTTAGTCCTCCTTAACGCCGAGAGCTTCGGCAAGAAGCTCCGTAATGTATACGACGGGAAGCTCACCGCCGCATTTTTGAAGGTTATAACGGCATAAGGGGCAAGCGGTAACTATCATATCCGCTCCTTGCGCCTTTGCGTTTTCTATTACGCCGAGGCTGTTTTTCTTTGCCGCATCCTTATCTTCAAGCACGACGTATCCACCGCAGCATTCGTTTCTTTTTGCATACACGACGGGCGTTGCGCCGAGCGCTTTTATAAAGTCTTCGATTATCGTCGGGTTTTCGGGATCGTCAAACGCCATAACCTTTGAGGGACGCAGAAGAAGGCAACCGTAGTATGCACCGATCTTCTTGCCCGTTAAGGGATTTACGACGGCTTCCTTTATCTTGTCAAAGCCGACCTTGTCACGAAGAAGCTCCAAGAAATGAAGCACTTCGGTTTCACCGTTATAGTCGCCCGCATAGTCCTTATCCTGCGACATATATCGGTTTACCTTCAAGGCAAAGTCGGTGTCTTTTTTTATTCTTTCGTTAGTCTGCTTTATGACGTTATGGCAAGCCGAGCATACCGTTACGAGTCCGAGCTCCTTCGAAGCCTTCAAAGCTCTTACGCTTGAAAGCTTTGTAGCAACGTCGTTTGTGCCCGTGCCGTATACGCCGCCACAGCACTGAAAATCATCTACTTCGCAAAGCTCAACACCGAGCTTTGCTGCGCTCTTTCTTGCGTATGTATCAAGGTCTTTTGCTTTATTTTTGAGTGTGCAACCGGGGAAATAAGCAAATTTCATATTTTACTACCGTCCTTTCCGTGCTGACGTACAAAGGTTTAAACCATCTGCTCGGGGTGGAAGACCTCATCGAACTTTTCTGCGGTGAGAAATCCCAGCTCGACGCAAGCCTCTTTAAGTGAAATGTTATCTTTGAACGCTTTCTTTGCCGTCTTTGCCGCATTTTCGTATCCGATATAGGGGTTTAAAGCGGTGACAAGCATAAGCGAGTTGTGGAGATTGTGGTGCATTTTCTCCTTGTTAGCGGTAATTCCCACTGCGCAGTTCTTGTTGAAGGAGATTATTGCCTCCGCAAGAAGTCTTGCGGACTGGAGGAAGTTATATGCCGCCACGGGCATAAATACGTTAAGCTCGAAGTTACCTTGGCTTGCCGCCATTCCCACGGCAACATCGTTACCCATAACCTGTACTGCGACCATCGTTACGGCTTCGCATTGGGTGGGGTTGACTTTACCCGGCATAATCGAGCTTCCGGGCTCGTTTTCGGGAATGAAAATCTCCCCAAGACCGTCTCTGGGGCCGCTTGCGAGCCAACGTATATCGTTTGCTATCTTCATCATATCGCAAGCCGTAGCCTTTATCGCGCCGTGAGCAAATACGAGCTCGTCCTTTGAAGTAAGAGCGTGGAATTTGTTTTCCGCAGTCACAAAGGGCATACCGGTAAGGTCTGCGACCTTTGCCGCAACGAGCTCGGAAAATCCCTTGGGAGCGTTAAGTCCCGTGCCGACTGCAGTGCCGCCGAGCGCAAGCTCCATAAGGGGTTTTAACGAAAGCTTCAAAAGCTCAACGTCTCTTTCAAGGCTTGAGCGCCAACCGGATATCTCTTGGCTGAAGGTGATGGGAGTCGCGTCCTGAAGGTGCGTACGTCCGCTCTTGACTATTCCTTGGTTTTCCTCTTCAAGTCTCTTGAACGTAGAAATGAGCATTTCTATAGCGGGAATGAGCCTCTTTGTCAAGATAACGACTGCAGAGATATGCATTGCGGTGGGGAAAGTATCATTGGAAGACTGGCTCATATTTATATCGTCATTGGGGTGACAGAGCTTCTTGCCCGCAAGCTGATTTGCTCTGTTTGCGATTACCTCGTTGGTGTTCATATTGGACTGCGTGCCCGAACCTGTCTGCCAAACTACGAGAGGGAAGTGCCCGTTAAGTTCACCTGTAACGACTTCGTCGCACGCCTTGCAAATGACGGAGAGTTTTTCCTCGGTCATCTTTTCGGGCTTGAGCTCATGGTTAGCAAGAGCCGCCGCCTTTTTAAGTATACCAAAGGCGTGAATGATCTCTTTGGGCATAGTTTCGATACCCTCACCGATCCTAAAATTCTCGTGGCTTCTCTGGGTCTGTGCCGCCCAAAGTCTGTCTTCGGGAACTCTCATTTCTCCCATGGAGTCGTGTTCGATACGATACTTCATTTTGATACCTCGCTATATGATAATTCTTTTATTAAACGTGTTGATTTTTAAGGACATTCGCATTCATCATCATTATACCTTAAAATACGCTTCCGTTCAATATTTTTTTACGATTTTACGTATGAAAAAGTCGTTTTTTTTCACAAAAAACTTCTGTTTATATCGTTTTTGTAACCTTATTGACTTTTTGCAATAAAAGATGTAAAATACAGTAAAATATTGCAAAATAAATTTCGGAGAGTTTATGGCACAAAACAGAGGATATTTAAAAGAAAATTATCGTTTTTTTCACCTGTCCGACAAAGCGGATATGGACTTTGAGAGTCATTTTCACGATTTTCATAAAATAATATTCTGTCTTTCGGGAGAAGTCAGTTATACGATGGAGGGAAAGACGTGGTTTCTGAAAGGCAAGGATATTCTTCTCGTACCGAAGGGCAGGATACATAAGTCGAGTTTGAGTTCAAAGGATAAGTACGAGAGGGTAATCGTTTGGATAAAGGACGAGTATCTTCGAAGCTTCACTGATGGCGAAAGAAGCCTTGCCGAGCTTTTTTTAACGGAGAGCTGTAACGTAAAGGCAGACAAGGAGAGTCTTTCGCTCATAATGAGGATACTCGCAAGCCTTGAAGCGCAGGAAACGGGCGGACTTTTCGGTGCAAAGATAATGAGAGATGCCTATTTCGCGGAGCTTATGGTGCTTCTTTGCAGAATAACTTTAGAGCAGAGCTCTGCTCCCGCGTCATTTGTAAGCGACCCGAAATTCGACGAGATACTGTTTTATATAAACAATAACTTGGAAAAGGAGCTTTCCGTTGACGGACTTGCCAAAAGCTTTTATATGAGCCGCTCATATTTTATGCATCGCTTTAAGGAAACGGTAGGTTGCAGCGTTCACAGCTATATTACGGAAAAACGCCTGTTTAACGCGCTTGAGCTGATAAAAGGCGGTACGCCTATGGGAAACGCCGCGTCCGAAAGCGGATTTACCGATTACACGGTATTTTACAGAAATTTTAAAAAAGCCTTCGGCATTTCCCCCGCACAAATAAAATAAATAAAGCACCTCCCCATTTTCTCACATAAGATGTAAAGGGAGGTGCTTTTGTGTCAAAAAAGAAAAAAATTTTGTTTTCGGTGCTTATCGCTTCGATACTCACCGCATCGCTCGTTATAAGCTATTTTCGAAACAGCTTGCGTCCGACGGTCGTATCTATGGCAGAAAACTACGCGGTAAGAGAGGCAACATTGAAGATAAACGAGTGCGTGGCAAATACGCTTTCGACGGAGGGAGAGCTTTATAAAAGCTTCGTCACGTTTTCGGAGGACGCTGAGGGAAAAGTGAGACTTCTCACGGCGGATTCCACGAAGACGAACTCCCTAAAGGCAGAAATCTCCGCAGAGCTTGTAAAGGCGCTCGGTGATATAAAGGGGCAGACCTTCGGTATACCGCTCGGAAACGTGATAAACGGCAATCTTTTCGCGGGAAAGGGCCCCGTTTTGAATGTGAAAATACTTTCCGTAGGTGCGGTCACGACGGATTTTCGCAGCGAGTTTGAGGCGGCGGCGATAAATCAGACGCTTCACAGAATAATGCTCGACGTTTCCGTAAATGTCTCCGTATACGTGCCGTTTTCATTACGCGACGTCGCCGTTAAGGGCTCTGTATGCATAGCGGAGAGTGTGCTCGTCGGAGACGTACCCGATGCGTATACCTTCGTAGTGGAAAACGGCGATGGACTTGCGGGGGAGATAAACGATTACGGCGCGGAAAATTTTTTAGGAAA
>CALCTE010000074.1 GCA_937893885.1 uncultured Clostridia bacterium
CCTTTCTGTGGGACAAAAGAGTGCGAACTACGATATGATTGTTCCAAACAGTGCAATCAGGGAAGATAATAACGGTAAATTTATTTTCATTATTGAAGAAAAATCCACTCCATTTGGTAACCGTTATAAGGCAAAACGTGTGGATGTGGAAGTGCTGGCAAGTGATGAAATCAATACGGCAGTGCAGGCTGATTTACAGGGATATGAGTATGTGATTACCACAGCTACCAAGCCGGTGGAAGAAGGCAAACAAGTCAGATTAAATGAAGGGGCTTAAAACCCCGGAAATTCTGTTAGAAAGGAGGAGAAGAATGAACATGTTTAAAGCGTTTTTGAGCCATTTTTCTATGAAATAGCCCTCGCTCCATAATGGAACGAGGGCTGTTATTATCTATCCTTCAAGGATACATATTCTGTTTCTTCTTTTACGTTTATGTAAGCAGGACGTATGATCTTACCTGCGTTCTGTATTTCTTCCATACGGTGTGCGCTCCATCCTGCGATTCGTGCAATGGCGAAGATGGGCGTGAAAAGCTCATAAGGCAGTCCGAGCATTTTATAGACCATACCCGAATAGAAGTCTACGTTTGCGCTGACGCCCTTATACATCTTGCGCTTTTCTGCAATGATCTCGGGAGCCATCTTCTCAACCGTTTGGTAAAGCTCAAATTCCTCGTGAAGTCCTTTCTCTATCGAAAGCTGCTCCGCATAGTACCGCAGAATGTCCGCTCTCGGATCGGAGAGTGAGTAAACGGCGTGTCCCATACCGTAAATGAGTCCTGCCTTGTCAAACGCTTGTTTGTCAAGAAGTCTGACGAGATAATCCTTCACCGCATCCTTGTCTTTTGTATCAATGTTCGCTTTCATATCATCGAACATCTGCATCACCTTAATGTTTGCACCGCCGTGGCGTGGGCCTTTCAGTGAGCCAAGCGCGGCGGAAATCGCAGAATAGGTATCTGTTCCCGACGACGTTACCACGTGTGTTGTAAAGGTTGAATTGTTACCGCCTCCGTGCTCAGCGTGAAGAACGAGTGCAAGGTCAAGAAGCGCTGCTTCAAGTGGCGTATACTGCCCATCCTCGCGGAGTATGTAAAGGAGATTTTCCGCCGTGTTCAGTTCCTTTTTCGGATAGTGGATGAACAAGCTCTGACCGTTGTGGTAATGCTGGAAGGACTGATATCCGTAAACCGCAAGAAGCGGGAATTCCGCTATCAGCTGCAAGCACTGGCGCAGAATATTTTCGGTGGAGATATCGTCGGGATTCTCATCGTAGGCATAGAGCGCCAACACACTTCTTGAAAGGATATTCATCATATCCTTGCCGGGAGCCTTGAGGATCATATCACGAACGAAGGATGGCGGCAAGGAACGATAGAGCGAAAGCTGCTCACAAAACGCATCAAGCTCATCCTTGGTCGGAAGCTTTGAGAAAAGGAGCAAATATACTGTTTCCTCAAATCCGGGGCGCTTATCCGTAACAAACCCCTTTACAAGATTTCGAACATTAACGCCTCGGTAATAAAGCTGACCTGCGCACGGAATGGCATTTCCTTCTGCATCGATCTCTTTCGCCTTGATGTGCGATACCTCGGTAAGTCCGGCAACAACGCCGTTGCCGTTTATATCACGCAGACCGCGCTTTACGTCGTGCTGTGCGTACATATCGGGGACGATGTGATTGCTTGTATCCGAAAGAGCCGCAAGCTCCTTGATATACGGTGTGATTTCTGAATAGTTCATTTGTTTACCTCCTTGTAGGTATAAAATAGTATGTGCGATCCGGCAAGTCGATATCTCAATTGTTATAGATGTCAAAGGAAGAATACTATAATGGTACAGATGAATATAAATGCTGCCGTTCCGATACTGAAATAAGCGACCTTACGGCTATTGTTCCATTGCATATAGCTTTGGCAAAGCATTGTTACACCCATCAAAGGCATATAGACGTTTATAGCTTGCTCCCAAACATCAAATATCTGCAATACTGCCAATACCACGACGGATAGGCTTGCAAGAATTGATATTATAGTGACGACCTTATGTAATAAGGGTGCATCCTTCCAACTTGCTTTCATAATGAAAACTCCAATCTGCACTTGGTTGGTTTGTCCGTCCGATATATCACTGCCACCTGTTCATTCACGCTCGGTGGAGTGACAAAGGATTTAAGCCATTTTTTCTTGACGATCTCGTTTCCGTCCACAGTATATTTCACCGTAACAATATGAGGAAAGGTCGCACCGTCAAAAGCGTGCTTTCTGATGGGCTTGGTATTGACCTTCAACCACCACTGTTTTTTTACAGATAGGATTGTGCCAATCGCTGTGTTTTCCGAAAATGGATTTCCGCTTTTATCAAAAGTATTTTTCAATGCTCGCTCTGTAAGAATAACCGAGAGGATTATTAGTAAAAGCGGAAATACCAACATTGACGCGCCCACATATCCCACGGTTTTAGTGTCTGCCCCAATGAAGCACAGCATAATACCTGCTACGATAGGAATGAGTGCCAAACCACAGATAAGCCATATTTTGCCACAGTAACGGTGTGCAAATTCCCAAGTATCTCTGTTTTTCATTGACCTTGAGGTACGGTATCCGAAAACATAATTGATTTCTTTCGGTGCTTTTTTAAGAAATGCTCTCCCGAACAATACCATTACGGTCGGTATTAGCAAATCCATAATGAGCATATAAATCCAAAAGCCCATTTCTTATCTCTCCCACTTTTCCATCAACGCTCTGATCTGCGCTGCGAACTTAGCGTTTTCCTTATTCGGACGGCTCTCACAGCGCTTTGCAAGAGCAAGAAGTGCCTCAGCCTGCGATACAAGGTCACGATGGATACTGTTCTTTCTCGAACGAGCCTTAGCTGCATCTGCTGCCGTTACACGCTTCTTCTCGGTATAGGCGGTCATAATGCCTTTTACAAGGTCATATTCGGTTCCGCTGTACGGAGCCTCTACCGCGTATCCACGCTCCTTAAGCTCATCGGTCAGGACCGCGATGGATTCCTCATTTCCGTGATTCAGGAAGACGGTACGAGGTTTCTTTTCAAAGCTCTCAAGCCACGAAATAAGTCCCTGCTGATCGGCGTGTCCGCTGGTTCCTTTGAGTGACTTAATCTGAGCTCTGACCGCAATATCCTCACCGAACAGACGAACGTTCTGTACGCCCTCAATTAAGTTTCTGCCAAGAGTACCTTCTGCCTGATAGCCAACAAAGAGTATGAGGTTCTGCGGTCTCCATAGATTGTGCTTGAGATGGTGTCGGATTCTGCCCGCTTCGCACATTCCGCTTGCAGAAAGAATGACCTTTGGCTCCGGAGTTTCGTTGATACGTTTGGATTCCTCGACTGTTACCGAAAGACGTAAGTTCGGGAACTTAATGGGATCAATTCCCTGCTCGATCAGTTTGTTTGTTTCTTCATCAAAGCACGAGGAATCACACTTAGAGAAGATCTCAGTTGCTTCGATTGCCAATGGGCTGTCAACGTAGACGGGGAAATCCGTATCCTTTACAAGTTCTCTCTGCTTGATCTCACGGATCGCGTACAGAAGCTCTTGCGTGCGTCCGATGGCAAAGGAAGGGATTATGACGTTGCCGCCTTTTGTGAGCGTTTGATCGATAAGATGTGCAAATTCCTCGATGGTATCGGTATGACGCTCATGATTACGGCTGCCATACGTCGATTCCAAAACAAGATAGTCTGCTTCCGCTACGGGTGAAGGATCCTTGATGATAGGCTGATCGGTATTGCCAACGTCTCCGCTGAATACGATCTTTCTGTCATACTCACCCTCACGTAACCATATCTCGATTGCCGAAGATCCGAGCAGATGCCCAATATCCGTAAAGCGAATATCCACGCCTGCGGACACCGTGATCCTTTGATTATAAGGAACACCGCGAAACAGCTTGATGGCTCCGATCGCATCCTCTAAGGTATAGGTAGGCTGCTGATTCTCATCGCCCGAGCGTTCCGCTTTTCTGTTTTTCCATTCCACTTCGCTCATCTGGATATGAGCACTATCCTTGAGCATGATATCTGCCAGCTTTGCCGTCGCTTCTGTTGCGTAAATAATGCCACGGAAGCCGTCCTTATAAAGTCTTGGTAACATTCCGGAATGGTCAATATGCGCGTGTGTCAGAAAGACTGCATCGACCTGACTCGGAGAGATTGGCAAGGCGACGTTCTGAAACACGTCAATTCCCTGTTCCATACCGCAATCGATGAGATAATATCTGTCGTTTACTTTCTAAGTGTGAGGAGGTTTAATTATGGGTAATTTTGAAAATGCAAAGGTGTTAGTCAAGCAGGGCTGGCTGCAGGGTTACCTTGATGGTCATGTAAAGGTATTCAAGGGCATTCCTTATGCAGCTCCTCCGGTAGGTGAACGTCGTTTCAGACATCCTGAAGATCCTGGCAAGTGGCGCGGAGTACGCAAGGCCGTACAGTACAGTGCTGCAGCTGTTCAGCATGTCATGGAAATGGAAAACATGCCTGCCAACGTTCATGGTGTTCCGCAGTTCATGGCTCCTTCTCAGTATGAGGAAGACTGCCTGTATCTGAACGTCTGGACACCTGCCAAAACAGAAGAAGACAAGCTG
>CALCTE010000075.1 GCA_937893885.1 uncultured Clostridia bacterium
GCGGATTCAATATAAAACTCTGAAGATAATCCTTTCAGCCAGCGGAATGTGCGAGGCAGGCAGAATACGCCATCATTTAAAGCATAATCTTTGGAGACCTCAGAACCTTATTTTGTTTGTTGGTTACCAAGCAGAAGGTTCCCTCGGAAGAATGCTTATTGAAGGTGTTCCAAATGTTAAGTTATTTGGAGAAGATATAGCTGTACGTGCGGAGATTCGTTCTTTAAAAGGCACGAGCGGACACGCCGATCAAGCAGGTCTGATAAACTGGCTTGGTTCCTTTAAAGAAAAACCGAAAACAGTTTTTCTTAATCACGGTAACGAAGAATCTATTGAGGTTCTCCGTGATGAACTTAAGGAACGGGGATATGCGGTTGAAACACCGTATAGTGGAACAGAATACGATCTGATAACCGGCGCTATGACGGCATATGTTGAGAAAAAGCGTGTAAGCTCTGACGGAACTCAAAAGAGCCGTTCCAGAAAGAATATTGTTCATAGGGATCTTGTGTTGCAGGCAGAAGCGTTGTTAAATCTTGCAAAGCGTTGTGATAGCCGAACAAACAAGGATAATGCAAAGTTTGCTGCGCAAATCAGAGCTTTGTTTGAAAAATGGGAAAAATAGTGGATTGATAAATCCTCGGAGGAACGATAATGTACCGATTATTGATTGTTGAAGACGACAAAGGAATAGCAGAAGCAATAAAGAACCAGGCAGAGATGTGGGAGCTGCAAGTACACTGCATTGAGAACTTCCGTAATGTAATGACTGAATTTGCAGAATTTGACCCTCATATCATTCTGTTGGATATTGCTCTGCCTTTCTTTAACGGATATCATTGGTGCAGTGAGATCCGCAAGGTGTCCAAAGTTCCAATCATCTTTATCTCCTCGGCTTCCGACAATATGAATATGGTCATGGCAATGAATATGGGCGCCGATGATTTTATTGCAAAACCTTTCGACCAAAGTGTGTTGATGGCAAAGCTGCAGGCGATGCTCCGCAGAACCTACGACTTTGCGACCTCCGTTCCGGTATTGGAACATCGGGGAGCATTGTTAAACACCGGCGACAACACGCTGCCCTATAAAGACGAGAAAACCTCTCTATCCAAGAACGAGTTCCGCATTTTACTTATCCTGATGGAGAACAAAGGTAAAGTGGTAAGCCGTGAGAAGCTGATGGAGCAGTTATGGGAGACCGACAGTTTCGTGGATGAAAATACCTTGTCTGTCAACGTTGGACGCCTTAGAAAGCGTCTGGACGCTGCAGGACTTGAAGATTTCATTACCACCAAGTTCGGTGTCGGCTACCTGATTGAGAATTGAGGTAGCTTCTATGAAATTGTTTTTACAATACCTCAAGCAGCGCCATCGTATATGGATTATCGGTGCTGTGTTCTGCGTTATTTTTGCGGTGAGTTTTCTGCTGTATCATCTGCCAATAGGCGCGGTGATCTATCCCACACTGCTTTGTGCTGCTCTCGGTATCCTGATTATGTTCTTTGACTTTTTGCGGGTAAAGCGTGAGCATGAAGCACTAAGCAGCATTCGCAGTATGACGGATGTAATTGCAGAATCCCTGCCGAAGATAGATGGCATCAAAGATGAAGACTATCAGCAGATTCTCCGTTTGCTCAGCGAGGAACATACCCATTACCGCACGCAGACCAACCGCAAATATGCAGATATGATCGATTACTATACCGTGTGGGCGCATCAGATCAAGACACCGATTGCTTCTATGCGATTGCACCTACAGAACGAGGACTCTGCTCTGTCCCGTACACTGACATCTGATCTGCATCGCATCGAGCAGTATGTGGAAATGGTGCTGACCTTCCTCAGACTGAACTCAGAAAGCACCGACTATGTGATTAAGGAATATGACCTGGATAAGATCATCAAGCAGGCGGTCAGGAAGTTCTCGGCTGATTTTATTGGTCGCAAACTGAGTCTTGTGTATGAGCCGGTGAATACCACGGTAATTACCGATGAAAAATGGCTTTCCTTTGTGATTGAACAGGTATTGTCCAATGCTTTAAAATACACACCATCCGGAAGCATTACAATCACATTAGAACCGGAGAAAAAATTATGTATTCGTGATACCGGAATTGGCATTGCACCGGAAGATCTGCCACGCATTTTTGAAAATGGTTTTACCGGATACAATGGCCGCTCTGATAAAAAGGCAAGTGGCATTGGTTTATATCTCTGTAAACGTATCTGCAATCATTTAGGACACCGGATTACAGCAACATCAGAAATTGATACCGGAACAATCATTACCATTGATCTTACACAAACAAAACTTGAAGTAGAATAGATTTCTTACAAAACTGTTAGATTTCAGAAGGGATTTGTAAGCCGATTCGATGGCGGTACAAATCCCTCTTTTACTATAATTTAAGACAGAACGTAATTATGACGTACCGAATCATTACGTTAGAAATCACAACAATAGGAGGATTTTTGTATGAATATCTTAGATGTAAACGGATTGCAAAAAAAGGGTGTTTCTGCTTGCGTTAAGCATTTTTGCGTAAACA
>CALCTE010000076.1 GCA_937893885.1 uncultured Clostridia bacterium
CTTGAGAGCAAACAGAAGTTTATCTCACAGATCATGACGAGCAAATCTCCCGTAAGAAGTGCAGAGGACGTGGACGAGACCGCCCTTTCCTATGCTGAGATCAAAGCTCTTGCAAGTGGTAATCCGAAGATCATGGAGAAGATGCAGCTTGACGCAGACGTTGCAAAACTGAAGCTTCAAAAGGCAGACCACCTTAGTCAGAGGTACGGTCTTGAGGATGCTCTTATCAAGAAATTCCCAAGAGAGATAGCCGAGCAGGAGGAGAGGATCAAATCTCTGATTGCAGATATGGAAACGGCAAAGAACAATACCTTCCCGAATGAAAACGGCTTCTCCCCGATGGTGATTATGGGTACGACTTACACCGAAAAGGCAGAAGCGGGCAAGGCGATCCTTGCTATCTGTGAGCGCATTACCAACCCCGAAGGACGACCTTTAGGTGAGTATCGCGGCTTCAAAACAGACATCGGTTTTGATACCTTGTCAAAGGAATTTTTCATTACTTTGCGCGGCGAACTCTTTCACAAAGTACCGCTTGGCAAAGACCCACACGGTATCATAACTCGTTTGGATAACGCTATTGAAGCCTTTGAAAAGCGCAAACTTGGTTGTGAGCTTCAGCTTGAAGAACTGCATAAGCAGGTCGAGAACGCGAAGGCGGAGATCGCTAAACCCTTTGCAAGAGAAGCAGAGCTTGAGGAAAAATGCAAGCGACTTGCAGAACTCAATGCCGAGCTGAATATGGACAGACGCGAGAATGAAATCGTGGACGGAGTGGACGAGCAGAGCGAGGAGGAGCAAGAAGAAAAGCGTAAGACAAGAGACGACCGAGACGACAGATAACGGTCAGAGCGCGGTGAAACTGAGACGCGCGGGGCAATTCAAATGAAAGATTTTGAGTTGCCCTTATACATAGCCGAGAGGATTAGCACCTTAATCTTCTCGGCTTTTTTCATTTCCGAGGGAGGAGGAGAGAGCAATGAAATATGGTGTAGCCGTTACAATCGTGCAGACCGGATATATCGAAGTTGAAGCCGATTGCGAAGCAGAAGCAAAGGCAAAAGCTGAAGAAGCCGTGTCGGAAGATCGAGTTTTGTATCACGAAACCGAAGTAAAAGAGTGCAAGATCGAAGGATATTTTTGAGGAAAGGAGAGTGATCTTATGAGTGTAAGTTCAATGAGAGTCGAGAAATTACACGCCGAGCTTTTTGATAAAATGCAAGAGGAACAGCGCGTATATATCGAAGATCTCAAAACGAAAACAGCCGATGAAATTCTAAATCATGCGTATGAGTACCTTATACGCGAGGACTTCCTTGAGGAGATGGAGAACATCAATCTGAACGAGAGACAGATCAGAGCGATGCTTGTCACGGAAACTCCGCTTGCTGATTTGTACCGCAAGTGGATAGATACCGAAGATCCTCACAAGGAGGACATCAAGTGTACTATCAACAATTATTCCGCTGATGAAGCGGAGCGTTTGGGTATCAAGGAAAAGCGCAGAGACAGAGACGCAAGGTAAGCTATGGCATATATTCACCCCGAGGTTATAGCCGAAGCGCGAAAGGTCGATCTGTTTTCTTACCTCCAAGCAACAGACCCGAATGAGCTTGTAAAGTGCGACGGAAATGAGTATTGCACTCGCACTCACGACTCGCTGAAGATCTCAAACGGGAAGTGGTTTTGGTGGTCAAGAGGTATCGGCGGCAAGAGTGCTCTCGACTATCTCATAAAAGTCAAAGGAATGCAATTCATTGATGCGGTAGGTTTAATTCTCGGCACACAGACGGTTATACCAAAGGAGGTTTATCATAAGGCGAAGCCGCCTCCTAAAAGGTTTTCTCTGCCGAAGAAAGCAGAGAACAATGACAAAGTAGTTTCATATCTTATGAGCCGTGGAATTTCAGAAGAAGTCATAGACTTTTTCATTGATAACGGAATGCTTTATCAAAGCTCTTACCGAAACAATGTTGTCTTTGTCGGCTTCGATGAAAAAAGAACGGCAAGGTACGCTACAATGCGTTCAACAAACACTAAAAGATTTTTCTGTGATGTCAGCGGAAGCGATAAAAGATTTTCGTTTCGTCTGACACAAAAGGATGCAGATACAATTCACATTTTTGAAAGTGCAATAGACTTACTTTCATATATGACAATAGAAAAAATGCAAGGCGCTGATTTAAAAGATCAGTGCCTTGTTTCTCTTTCCGGTATTAACATTACTCAAAAATATTCTGTTTACTCTTCAGGTATAAAGTTTTCTTCAGTTAAAGTTTCACCATTTCCTACAAGTATATTTATTCTTTCATCTTTCTTTCCCTCTCCATCATAACAAATAGATACGCAATAATATCCATTCTGCAAGAAGGGTTTAAGTATTCTATATCCGTCTTTACATAGGCTTAACGCTCTCCCTCTATTGGATATATGATAGCGTCCGCCTGTATTTGGTATTTCTCTCCACCGTTCATAAGGTAAAGAGAAGTTCCAAACATAGGTAATCAGTAAGTCAATTAGTTTGTTTTGTTGTAAAGCATAGAAATGACTGTGCGGAGTATTTATATTCTTGTCAAACTGTGGCATACTCTCTTAGTCCTTTAAGCAAGTAATGATATACTTTAATTTCTCTGCTCTATCTTCTCCAAAATCATAATAGCCTTTCAGCCAGCAATACAAACTATTTTCTTTTACCTCTATATACTCAGCTATCTCTTTATATGTGATACCCTGTAAAGCCTTTAATAGTTTTACTTCGTTTCTTAAATAATCATTCATTCAATCACTCTCTCTTTCTTTTACTACGGAAAGTTATAGTGCCGTGATAAAAAAGATAGACCGCCGTATTATGGGCGGTCGTTTCTTTTACCACAGTTTGACTTTTTACTTTACCGCTATACTCTATGATAAATCTTTCTATAAGATTTTATAGTTTTGTCCGGTGGGGGAGGGGGTATATTATGGGATATATATTATTATCTATCCAAATCCCCCTATTATCTGGCAAAACTCCCCA
>CALCTE010000077.1 GCA_937893885.1 uncultured Clostridia bacterium
CAAACGGGAATGCTGATGGAGATCACCTTCCCCCAATACGACGTTCGGTTCATCGCCGTCAACGACGGTGTGGACAGTGCCAACGGTGTCAGCGACTTCTCCGGCATCAAGAATTATTTCAACGATTTTTATGCCCGTGATACCAGCCGCAAGATCAGAGCCGTTCAACGAGCTAAAGGTGAGCGTGGAGAACGAGTCGGAACGACCATTCCATACGGATATATGAAAGACCCCGACAACCCGAAACAGTATATCCCCGATCCCGAAACCGCACCAATCGTGAAACGGATCTTTGAAATGTACGCAAGTGGAATTGGTATCGTAAAGATCTGCGACAGACTGTCTGCCGAGAAGGTCACCTGCCCAAGCGTGTACGCCTTTAGGAAAAGCGGAAACAAATCAGGCAACCCCGATTTGAGCAGACCGTATCATTGGGCGCAGAACACCGTCCGCAAGATGCTGTCCAATCAGGAATACGTAGGAGATACCGTAAACTTCAAGACCTATTCCAAGTCCAACAAGCTGAAGAAAAGGTTGAAGAACGATCCCGAAAACATTCTCATATTCAAGGACACCCACGAAGCGATCATCGACCGCAAGACCTTTGAGATGGTGCAACGGCACTTTGCCGGACGGAAACGCCCCGACAAGCAAGGCGAGATGGACAAGTATGCAGGATTCCTCTTCTGCGGTGAATGCGGTAAGCGGTTATATCTGCACCGAGGGAAAACCGTAAAGCCGGAAAACAACAACTTCCAATGCGGAGGATTCCAAAGAAGAACGACCGAATGTACTGCACACTATATCCGAGAGAGCGTCCTCGATGCCATCGTACTGCACAACCTCAGAACCGTGACCGCCTTTGCAAGAGATAACCCCGACGAGTTCTATGCGATGGCAACGCAGAACGGCGAGGAAGAAGCGGAAAAGTTCTACCGCAATGCCAAGCTACAAAAGGAGCAGCTTGAAAAGCGAATCCAAGACCTGGACAACATCATACGGTGCTTGTACGAGGACAGAGTATCGGGACGAATCACACCCGAACGCTACGACTCGATGGCAAACGGATATGAGCATGAGCAAGCAGAAAAGAAACGGGAGTTGCAGGAACTTACGGAGAGCATCGAAAGAATGAATATGCGTGACCAGTGCATACAGCAATTCATTCGTGATGCAAAGCGGTATATCGAGATGCCGAAGCTGACACCCGAACTGCTGCGAGTATTCATCCGCAGGATAGAGGTGTACGAGAAGTTCGAGAAATACTCCCGAACGGCGGGCAATCCCATCATTATCCGCTACACCTTCCGCCTTCCCGAACAGGACGGAGTCCCTGCAATCGAAGTTCTCACAGAACACACAGCAAAAACCGCATAAAAAGTAATAACCGGAAGGTCTTTACACCTTCCGGTTACATACCACCCACCAATTCTCCGTTAAGAACATCACGGAAAAAACGTAGGGCATTTTTTTATTCAACGTGCCTTATAATTCCCGCAAGAAGCGGCGCTCCCGTGTCTTTATCTATAACGGCATATAAAAACGGTCGGTTTAATATAACTGTCTTCGGGTCTTCCTCATCGACGCTTGTCATGACGTTTGCGGTCGTGACGGAAGCGCCCTCGGTACCGTTTTCCGAAACGCTGAAGCATACCGTTTCAAAATAATATTCGGCTTCCTCGTCAGCTATAACAGGGAGTTTTCTTTCGTCTTTAATCTCTTTTGCAAGCGTTGCGGTGAATTTGGGAATACGCGTATTTACCGCCGTAAAATGCGGATTTAGCACAGCCTCCATAAACTCGTCGGCAGTAAGCCCCGCTACGTAGCGTTCTATACTCATTCCATCGGGAGCAAGAAGAGCGACGAAGTCGAAATCTCCGCCTCTGTAGCTCTTTCTTATTCCGTATCCGCCGTCACATTCAACGTAGTAGTTTTCAAACGAGCAAAGATATTTGACCTTTTGCTCGACGCCCTCATAATCGGTGAAAATGCCGTCCTTTACGTTTTCGCTCGTATACTGCTTTGCCCATTTTCCCGTAAAGCTCATCACCGAAATAACGGCGTAGTTCGGGGAAAGAGTCTTGTCATTTGTGTCAAAAACGGCGCTTATTTTACTTGAAGTTGCATTTTTTATATATCGGTTTATTCTGCTTACGCTTGAAGTTTCGGGATCAGTCATAAACACCGTCGCGCTCGGATAAAGGTGGTATCCCGCGAAGGCGTCCTCTTTAAGCACTCTGTCGTTTTTGATATAAAACGCGTAGCTCGGAGAAAAGAAGCTATCATCGGAATAGCCGAGCTTTGCCGTATACGATGAGAGCACGTCCGTCTGCTCTGTGCTTTTAGAAGAAAAAAGCGTATAATCCGTAAGCGGAGAGGTTACGGGATTTTTCTCCGTTTCATTGACAAGCTTATCAAATGCGAGTTCTGCAATCTCACGTCCGAGTACACGTCTTTCCTCAAGGAAAAGTCGCTTTTGTGAATCCTCGAAGTTTACGGTAATAGAATCACTTTCTTCGCAACCTGCCGCCGCAAGACAAATTATGAGGGCAAAAAATGCAAATAATATCTTTTTCATAATCCTCTGCCTTTAAATAAATCCCGTGCTGAGCACGGGATTTATGTTTTATCAGTCTGTAATGTCGTTATATATGATTTCTTCGGAAGGATCGTAGTATCCGAGGTCCCTTGCTTGCTCGCGGAGCACTTCTTCATCTTTGCTTTTGAGTCTTTCGTATTTATCGCGAGCATACTCGACCTTGTCTTCATAATATTCAATCTGCTTTGCAAGTTTATCCGATTCGGACTTTATCTTCTTTATGTCAATCTGTGTTTTGAAAATGGGAACGGATACAAAAAGCAAAAGAGACAAAAATGCAATTTTAACGGCAATCGACTTCATAGCTTTACGTATTCCTCCTTACTTTCAAAATCAAAACATTCGTCCTTTTTTATATACAAATATATTATATCTCTTTTTTTGGAAAAAATAAAGAGGTATTTTAACATTTTTATACGAATCATTATTTTGCACAAAAATGATTTTAAAAATTTGGCGATAATTGATATAAATATTAATGCGGGACGGTAAAAAATTTTCAATATTTTGCTTAAAAGGCCGTATGCAAAGCGCAAAAGCTTCTCAAAAAGAGAAATTATTACATTCGAAAACGTATTTCTCCAAATAAAAAAGCCAAGTAAACTTCCCGCAAAGGAGAATAAACGCGCAACGCCGAGGTTTGCCGAAAATATAAATACGAAGTATACGAAACCGGAAAAAAGACAGAAGACGATATCTTCGATAAAGACGAGCCATGCGGGAGTTTTCGGATAGAGTCTTCGCAGCAGTACAAAAAGATCGTATAAAACGGAAAGCGCGATGCCAACTATAATGGAATACAGCAGAAATACAAGTTGTTCTCTGGCTTCTGCTCTGTGCATCTACTTGAATATCCTCGCAAAAAATCCCTTGCCGCTTTCATTTTGTGTTTGTTTATACTCTAAACTGATTATCTCGCCGCTTGCGCTTATCTTTCCGCCCGAAACAGAAAGATCGTTTACCGCCAGTTCCCTTCCTTCTATCGTAAGTCTGCCCTCCGTAGTGTCAAGTACAAGGCTTTCGCTGTCAAACCCGACGACGTTTGTAACGCCGCTTATTTCTATTGATTTTTTAGCTTTGATATTAACGCTGTGTTCAGTCATAATACGCACCTCCGAAAAATTGTATGTTAAAAATGAAAAAAATATGAAAAAATGTGATTTTTTGTATTGCATAAAGAAAAAAAATGTGATATAATCTTTCGGTAAATGTGCTTTGATACGGCACAGAATACACACGCATGCTTCAAATTTGCCTTTCCGGTCGTTTCCGATGGCGGAAACGTGAAAGCGAAAAAGGGAGATGCGGAGGAATAAAACCAAAGGAGGACATAAAAAATGTCAAACGTAGTATCAATGAAGCAATTTCTCGAAGCAGGTGTTCACTTCGGACACCAAACAAGAAGATGGAACCCCAAGATGGCAGAGTATATCTTTGCCGAGAGAAGCGGTATCCACATCATCGACCTCCAGAAGACCGTAAAGAAGACCGAAGAAGCTTATATGTTTGTTCGTGACGTAGTTCTTCAGGGCGGCAACGTAATGTTCGTAGGAACAAAGAAGCAGGCTCAGGACACCATCAAAGAAGAAGCCGAGAGATGCGGTATGTTCTATGTTAACAACCGTTGGCCCGGCGGTATGCTCACAAACTTCAAAACCATCAAGAAGAGCCTCACAAGACTTAACAAGCTCTACGAGATGAGAGATGACGGAACCTTCGACCTTCTCACAAAGAAGGAAGTAAGCGCTCTTTCCAAGGAGATCGCTGACCTTGAGAAGAACCTCGGCGGTATCAAGACCATGACCGAGCTCCCTGCTGTACTCTTCATCGTCGACACACACAAAGAGCACAACGCAGTTTTGGAAGCACGCAAGCTCGGTATTCCCGTTGTAGCAGTAGTTGACACCAACTGCGATCCCGATGATGCAGATTACGTTATCCCCGGTAACGATGACGCTATCCGCGCTATCAAGCTCATCGCTTCCATCATTGCAAACGCAGTATTGGAAGGCAAACAAGGCGAACAGCTCGAAGTTTCCGACGAGGAAGCAGTTGAAGCTGAAGAAGTAAACGAATAATCAAGATAAGGAGATATTAAGATGGCTGAAATTACCGCACAGGCAGTCAAGACTCTTCGTGAGAAGACGGGCTGCGGAATGATGGAGTGCAAAAAGGCACTCGTTGAAACAAACGGCGACTTTGATGAGGCTGTAAAGGTGCTTCGCGAGAAGGGTCTTGCAGTCGCAGCTAAAAAGGCAGACAGAATCGCAGCAGAAGGTATCGTTGACGTTGCTAAATGCGACGCTTGCGGAAAAACCGCAATGATCGAAGTAAACGCTGAGACAGACTTCGTTGCAAAGAACGCAGAATTCCAGGCATTTGTTAAGGGTTGCCTTAACACTATCCTCAAAAATTCTCCCAAGACGGTTGAAGAGCTCCTCCAGATGAACTACGAGGATACAGAGTTCACCGTTGAAGCTACACTTAAAGAGAAGATCCTCACCATCGGTGAGAATATGAGCATCCGCCGCTTCGTTCTCGTAGAAGGTACAACGGGCGTGTATATTCACGGCAAAGGCTCTATCGGTGTCGTAACTCTCGGTAAGGCTGACGCAGACGTAGCAGCAAAGCCTGAGTACGCAGAGATGCTCCGTAACGTTGCTATGCACGTTGCAGGCACGGACGTTCCTCCCTCCTACCTCACTAAAGAGGACGTTCCCGCAGAAGCTATCAATGCAGAAAAGGATATCCTTATCGCTCAGATAAAGAATGATCCCGCAAATTCAAAGAAGCCCGACCAAATCATTGAAAAAATGGTAACAGGACGTCTTGGCAAGTACTATTCCGCAAACTGCCTCTTGGAGCAGGAATACGTTAAGGACGACTCTATGAGCGTTGGCAAGTACATTGCAAGCGTTGCAAAAGAGATCGGCAACTGCGAAGTAGTTGCTTTCTACCGCTTTGAAAAGGGCGAAGGCATTCAGAAGCGCGAAGAAGATTTCGCGGCTGAAATTGCAAAGCTCGCAGGCGGCAATAACTAATTTAAAGAATGGCACCGCACGTCAATCGGCGTGCGGTGTTTTTTTTGAATTAAATCGACAAATATTTACTAATGATTTTTATTTTTTTTCGTATTAAGCATTGACAAACGTAAGAATATGTGATAATATATCAAGGTACGAAATGATCCACTAGCTCAGTTGGCAGAGCACTTGACTTTTAATCAAGGGGTCCGGAGTTCGAATCTCCGGTGGATCACCAAAAAAGCGACTTGCATATGCAGGTCGCTTTTTTCACGCTTCATTAAGTTAAAGGCGGTGAGAGCAAGCTCTTGCCCTGCGTTATCCTGTCTTCGCGGAAATATAAAAAATCGGCAACTCGCGTTGCCGATTTTTATGTTATAATCTTTCTTCTTTCTCAATGTCAAGGAAGTATTTATATGAGTCCACTTTAAGCTGTCCGCAAGCAGCTTCGTCGCAAGCAATTATAGCGCTATTATGGAGCTGGAGTGCGCTTGCCGTCCACATCTGCGATACGCCGCCTTCTACGGTCTTCGCAAGTGCAGTAGCTTTGTTGTGGCCGTTTATGAGGATAAGCACCTCTCTTGAATCCGTGACCGTGCCTACGCCTACGGAAAGAGCGTGTGTAGGTACTTTTTCGGGATCATTTCCGAAGAAACGGGAGTTTACTATTCTCGTATCCGTAGTAAGTGCGCGGATACCCGTGCGGGAGGAAAGTGAGGTGAAAGGCTCATTGAAAGCGATATGTCCGTCTACGCCTATACCACCCATAAAGAGATCAATTCCGCCGTATGACGCTATCTTTTCCTCATATCTTGCGCATTCGCCCTCGGGGTCAGTAGTCATTCCGTCCAAAATGTTGACGTTTTCTTTGGGAATATCAATATGGTCAAAGAAATTTGACCACATAAAATACCAATAGCTTTGGTCATGCTCCTTGGGAAGTCCGAGATATTCGTCCATATTAAACGTAACTACGTTTTTAAACGAAAGCACGCCTTTTTTGTTCATTTCAATAAGATTTCTGTAAACGCCCAAAGGGGACGAACCCGTGGGAAGTCCGAGAATGAAGGGACTGTCAGTCTTTTCCGCCTTCTTCTTTATAGCCGAAGCAATATACTCTGCCGCCCATTTACACATTTTCTCGTAATTTTCTTGAATTACTACTCTCATACCGTTGCCTTTCTTGTATTATTTTTTTGCGGCTATCGTGCCGTTATTCTTATATATGCTCTCTGCAGGAATTACGCCTCTTGTACAACTCGTGGGGTAAACTATGGAATTTCTGCCGATTATCGTACCTGGGTTAAGTACGCTGTTACAGCCGACCTCAACAAAATCACCGAGCATCGCTCCGACCTTTTTGCGTCCCGTTTCGATGTCTTCGCCGTTTACTCTGTCGTGTATAACTACAAGCGCCTTATCGCTTCTCACGTTGGACGTTACACTTCCTGCACCCATATGGCTCTTATATCCCAAAATGCTATCGCCAACGTAATTGAAGTGAGGTACTTGAACGCCGTCAAATATTATCGCGTTCTTCACTTCAACCGAGTTACCTATGACACAGCCCTCTCCGATAAGTGCACTGCCCCTTATAAACGCACAATGTCTTACCTCTGTTTCGGCTCCGATTATGCAAGGTGCGCTTATGCTTGCCGTGGAAGCCACCTTTGCACTTTTGTGTATCCATACGCTTTCGGATACTTCGTTAAAATCGTCGCCGAGGGTAGCACCGAGCTTTATGATAAGCTCCTTTATTCCGGCGAGGGCGTCCCAAGGATATTCAAAGCCCTTTAAATATTCGCCTGCCAAGGAATGAGAAAAATCAAATAAATCTGCCGTCTTTACCATATTAGCAAAATCCTTCCTTACGCATAACCTCGATTATGTGCTCGACAGCTGCAACACACTTCTTTTCATCGCTTGCTTCAGCCATAACTCTTATGAGCATTTCCGTACCACTCTTGCGAAGAAGAACTCTGCCGTCACCTGCAAGAATATCAACCGCTTCTTTTTCCGATCTCTTCACAGCTTCGTTATTCATAACCGCATCTTTATCCGTAACTTTTACGTTTTTGAGTATCTGCGGATAGAAAGTAAGCGGAGCGGCAAGCTTTGCAAGGCTACTCTTCTGGTCAAGAACTGCCTGCATAAGCTTTATCGCCGTCAAAACGCCGTCGCCCGTCGTTGCATACTTGCTGAAAATTATATGTCCGCTCTCCTCGCCGCCGATAAGGTGGCCGTTTTGTTTCATACATTCGTAAACAAATCTGTCGCCTACCGTGGTCTGTACGTGGTCGATGCCCTCTTTTTCGAGAGCCTTACCAAGTCCGAAGTTACTCATTACGGTTGAAACGACCGTGTTCGTAGAAAGCTTACCGCGCTTTTTCATATAAGTGCCGTAAATATACAAAATAGCATCGCCGTTTACAAGATTTCCGTTTTCATCAACAGCAAGGCATCTGTCAGCATCTCCATCAAAAGCAAATCCAATGTCGAGTCCGTTTTCACGAACGAAGCTTTGGAGCTTTTCTATATGAGTTGAGCCGCAACCGTTATTGATGTTTGTACCCGTGGGAGCGTTATTTATAACGTATGTATCCGCTCCGAGTGCATCGAATACGGATTTCGCTATCATCCACGTACTTCCGTTTGCGCAGTCAAGACCGACCTTCACGCCCTTGTAGCTATGAGTTGCAAGAGAGATGAGATAGCCGATATATCTGTTTCTGCCGGAAGCGTAGTCGATGCTTCGTCCGATATTGTCGCCGCTTGCGTAGGGTGCCTCGGGCAAAATGCCGTCGATGTAGCGTTCAACCTCGTCGGTGATGTCATCACTCATCTTTTCGCCGCTTCCGCTTATGAGCTTAATGCCGTTGTCAACGTAAGGATTATGGCTTGCAGAGATCATAATACCGCAGTCGAAACCGTCCACTCTCGTTATATATGCAACGGAAGGCGTCGTCGTGACGTGCAAAAGATATGCGTCAGCGCCCGATGCGGTAAGTCCCGCTACAAGTGCGCTCTCAAACATATAACTTGAAAGGCGCGTGTCCTTTCCGATAACGATCTTTGCTTTATGGTCTTTACCGTAGTAATATCCGATGTAGCGTCCGATCTTGAATGCGTGATCTACGGTAAGTTTTACGTTAGCTTCCCCCCTGAAGCCGTCCGTTCCGAAATATTTTCCCATATTATCCTCCCTATAAAATGATACACATAAATAATATGCACATACTTAAAAAAGTTTAAGTATTTACTTATATTATCTACCTTATTATGAATTTTGTCAATATTTTTCGAAATATTTTTCATCGCGCTCAAAAAAGCAGAGGACGCGCTCATCCGCTTTTTATGTAGGCTATATGTTTTCCGCGACGTCACAAGAGCACTCGTAAACGGGTGCATCGTTTATAATTTCCCCGATTTTGTCAGCACGTATCTTTCCCGAAAGAGCGTTTTTTATGGAGATTATCTCGCCCTTTATATCGGCGACGACGTCGGAATACTCAAAGCTTCTGTCGGCTTCTTCCATCGTGCAGTTTATAAGCCTAAGCCCCTTACAGTAGCAAAGCGGCTGTGTGCTTATTATCTTGCAGTTTTCAAAAGTGACGTTTTCGCAGTACCAGCCCAGATATTCGCCCTTTATAACGGAATTTTTCACAGTGACGTTCTTTGCGTGCCAAAAGGCGTCCTTCGTATCGAAGCACGAATCTTCTATCGTGACGTTTTCCGTATACTGAAACGAATATTTACCCTTCATTTCCACATTTGAAACAGTAAGCTCCTTCGTGCCGAAAAACATATATTCACCGGAAAGCTTGCATTTGTCAAAGCTTATATCTCGGCAATTCCAACAAAATTCCGCAGAATCGACCGTAGCGTTTTTAAACGACACATTTTCACATTCGCGAAGCGCCTTCGGAGAGAAAAGCGTACAATTTTTTATGCTTCCGTCTTTGCAATACCAAAGAGGTGCACGGCAGGAAAGCGCCATTTTTGATAGTTGCATATCAAATTTTTTCGTGTGCCAAAGCGGATAACGCAGCTTAAAGGTGCATTCGCTTATGTGTACGTTTTCCGTTTCCTTGAAGGCGGATTCGCCGTCGGCTTCTCCTTCAAAATTGCATTTTTCGACCGTAAAATCCTTTAAGCCGTAAAAGGCTCTTTCTTCATCAAAGCTTTTTCCGATAACAACCATTATACTTCCTCGACTTTCTATTTACGATTTTAAAACTTTTCCCCATGTATGTCAAGTACGGCAGAAGGTCTTGGAAAAATATTTTCAAAAAAATGGGATTTCGTATTGATTATTTTCATTTACTGTGATATCATTTAATAGATAATAAAATTACGGAGCGTGAAATTATGGCACTTAATAAACATTTCTTCACGTCGGAGTCCGTTACCGAAGGACACCCCGACAAAATTTGCGACCAGATATCCGACGCGGTACTTGATGCTATTTTGGCAAAGGATAAGTACGCAAGAGTTGCTTGCGAAACCTGCACCACGACCGGTATCGTTATGGTTATGGGCGAGATCACCACGACTGCGGAAATAGATATTCAAAACATCGTAAGAGAGACCGTAAGGGAGATCGGCTATGACGATTCCGCAAAAGGATTTGACTGCAATACCTGCGCAGTAATCAGCTCTATCCATACTCAATCCCCCGATATCGCCATGGGCGTTGACAAGGCTCTCGAAGCAAAAGAGGGCGAGCTCGTTGACAAGTACGATACGGGTGCGGGCGACCAGGGTATGATGTTCGGCTTTGCTTGTGACGAAACTCCCGAGCTTATGCCCCTTCCCATTTCCCTTGCGCACAAGCTTGCAAAGAAGCTTACCGAGGTAAGAAAGAACGGCATGCTCAAGTACCTTCGTCCCGACGGTAAGTCTCAGGTGACAATTGAATACCGTAACGGTGTTCCTGCAAGAGTTGATACGGTTGTTCTCTCCACACAGCATGACGATGACGTAACTCTTGAAACTATTCGCAAAGATCTTATAGAAAATGTTATTAAATATGTTATTCCTGCTGATTTCATGGATGAAGCAACAAAGATCTACGTTAATCCTACCGGAAGATTCGTAATCGGCGGTCCTATGGGAGACAGCGGTTTAACCGGCAGAAAGATCATCGTAGATACCTATGGTGGATATTCCCGTCACGGTGGTGGTGCGTTCTCAGGAAAAGACCCGACTAAGGTTGACCGTAGTGCTGCTTACGCGGCAAGATATATTGCCAAGAACATGGTTGCAGCCGGCGTTGCACGCGAAATGCTCGTGCAGGTGTCATACGCCATCGGCGTAGCACGCCCTCTCAGCATCTTCGTAAACACCTATGGCACAGCTGCTAACGGACTCACTGACGCAGAGATCGCCAAGAAGATCGAGACACTCTTCGATCTCCGTCCGGCAAAGATCATCGAGAAGTTCGGCCTCAAGAAGCCTATCTATGAGCCTACAGCTTCATACGGACATGTAGGCCGCGACCCTTACAAGGCGACTGTGACCGTCAGACGTGACGGCAAGGATGTTCAAGAACTTGTCCAGTTCTTCGGCTGGGAACTCCTTGACTCGGTTGACATGATCAAGGAAGCATTCGGACTCTAAAAAAAACAGACCCCGCGGGGTCTGTTTTTTAATAAGACTTGACAGCAGAATAGTAGGCCTTAAGACCTGACAGTCCTCTATACCAGTAAACATAATTCTGAAGTATCGTTACTCTTTCAGGATTTTCCCCAATATCCAGAAGAAGATCATAATCATTTGACATTATGATGCAGTCGGCCGGATAAACTCCGAAATAATTTCCCCTTGGATCGGAATTCAGATATGTGACATCCACCGGTATCCAACCATAGGATTCGAGGTAGAACTCACTCCACACATGGTATGTGCCATCCGTCCTCACTGCAACTACCGGACGTGCCGGTATGCCTTTGTTTCTCAGCAATGAAATATAAATGGCCGAAAGATTACCGCAGTCACCACCACCTGCCGACAGGTTCTTCTTTAGTGTATGTATTCCTGTGTTCGGATTCAGATAATCATAATTTTCAGCCACATATCTGTAGCATTGCCTTGCATATTTCACGATATTCCCTGTCTGCTGCCATAAATTGTCAGCCAACTTCTCTATCGTCTCATCATATGGATCGATGTATTCTCCGCTGCAGCCTGTAAACTTCTTCCATAAAAGAGAGGCAGTGTCATAAGGATGGATCTCCTTTATCTGAGATAAATCCACCTCTATCGTATAAGAAGCCATCTTGAAAGTCAGTTTATATACACTGTCTATCTTATCGCCCTGCGTGAACATGTCATCCCATACGACATATCTGAAACTGCCATCATCTCCCTCCTTTATATCACCGGTCGTCACGACATCAGTTATTTCCTGATACTCATTATTACATGGACACGGCAGCACGACAGAAAGCCCCGCATTCGAACCGGTGGCACTTCCTTTTATTCTGACGCTGACATTGATTGTTCCTTCTTCGATTCTCCTCTTACGAAAAACCGGCTTGTCCACCGGCTCGGTAACATCAGGATTTTCTACATCTTTGTCAACGGGGTCACATGAAAAAGCAAATAATGAGACTGCAAAAAGCAAAAACAGATATTTCATCCTCATAGCAAATGTAATTACATCCTTTCCATCTCCCTGCGGAGATCCTTCTCCTTGATGGAAGCACGCTTGTCATATTCCTTCTTACCGCGGGC
>CALCTE010000078.1 GCA_937893885.1 uncultured Clostridia bacterium
TTTCGATGAGATTATTATAACATATTTTTATGAACTTTTCAACCGATTTGCCTTTCTTTGCCTACTGCACCGCAAATTTTGAGGGCTGACGATTGTTTTCGCCAGCCCTCGCTCAATGTCAAAACAGCGGTATTATGAATCAATATTCATACAAATACTTGCCTTTTTGCACTTGCTTTATTTTCACGCCAAATATATCCTCAACAATGTTCGATTCGCATATTTCGCTTGGTGTTCCGTAAGCAATGATCTTACCATTGCTCATCACGGTGAGCTTATCCGAAAAATCAAAGGCGAGTGGCAGATCGTGCATCACGGTCACGATCCCCTTGCCGTTATCGGAAAGCTGTTTTAACAGCCTCATCAATTCAAGCTGATGAGCGATATCAAGATAGGTGGTAGGCTCGTCCAGAAGAATGTAATCGGTATCCTGCGCAAGTGCCATTGCTATGTAGGCGTTCTGACGCATACCGCCGGAAAGCATAAACAGCGGCTTTTCTGCAAAATCTGCAATTCCTACCTGTTCCATAGCGGAGTACGCAATTTCTCTGTCGCGGCTTGTATATTTTCTTGGATAGTTGAGATAAGGAAATCTACCGTGAAGCACCATTTGCATAACCGTCATATCGGGAGTGTTCTTTCCTTGCGAGAGATATGCGATCTTTTTGGCAATCTCGTTTCTGCTCATTGTAAGGAGATTTTCGCCGTCAACAGTGATCTCACCGCCTGACAGTGGCAAAATGCCGAGTATAGCTTTGAGCAGCGTGCTTTTTCCGCATCCGTTTACGCCGATGATACTCGTCAGCTTTCCTTTTTCAAAAAATGCGCTTACGTCGTTAAGCACAGTCTGCTTTCCGTATCCTGCCGATATACGATTCAGTTCAAGCATTTCTGTGTCCTCCTTTTCCTTTGATCAGAATGAAGATAAAGAAGGGCGCACCGAGAAATGCCATAATGATACCCACGGGCAGCTCATACGGTGCGAATACTACTCTCGCCAGCGTATCACATAGTGAAACGAAGCCCGCGCCAAACAAAGCGCACAGAGGCAACAGATGCTTTGACTCCGATGTGGATATTCTTCTCACTGCGTGCGGCACTAAAAGTCCTACGAAGGAAAGCAGACCGCAAACGCTGACTGCCGCACCTGCCAACAGTGCGGAAAGCAGTAAGAATATTACGCGCATCACGTTCGTATTCATTCCAAGCCCTTTGGCGTTTTCGTCACCAAGAGTCAGCACGTCAAGCTCGTTTGAAAATGTCAAGAGTATCAAGACGGATATTAAAACGATCACTGTGGCAGGTATCAGCTTTGCGTAAGTCACCGATGAAAAGTCACCTATCTTAAAATCGAGGCTCTGTATACTGATTTCGGGATTGAAGGTGGTGACTGTATCGGATATCGCGCCGAGCAAGGCGTTCAGCGCCACGCCCATCAATATGACCGTTCCTCTTGAAGCCCCCCATTTTCTTGCTCCGAGACTGACAAGCATCACGGTCAAGAATGCACCGACAAAAGCAAACAGAGAGAGCCTCCAGCCACCTATGATACCCAATGCCGAGCCAATAGTGACAGCAAGACCTGCACCCGCATTTACACCGATAATGCTCGGAGATGCCAATCGGTTCGCAAGCACGCCTTGAATGACCGCGCCTGACACGGCGAGCGCCATACCGCATATAAGACTTCCAAGAACTCTCGGCAATCTGACGTATAGTAATATTCTTGCCTCGGGACTCTGCATATCTCCCGCTATAAGCGACGAAAGCATGTCCGAAAGCCTCAGCTCCGATGATCCGAAAAGCACACCGAGAACGGCAGCAAGAAGCAATAAAAGGATCGCTATACCGTATATATATCCTATCTTATTTTTTCGTAAGCTTATCATAAAGTATTCCGTATGACTCTGCCCAGCGCGCGTTAGGCTTCAGATTGAACAGCGTTTTATCCATAACGTGCAATCTACCGTTTTTCACCGCATCAAGCGTACTCAGGGCAGGGTTCTCCTTTATCAGATTTTCAAGCGACTGCTTCGCCGCCTCTGTATCACTTCCCATCGTTACCACGAAAATGTGGTACGGCTCTTCCCGAATGATCGCTTCTACACTCAAATTTTCAAGCAAGCTCGTGTTACTGTCGGCAATATTGATACAGCCCATATCGTGAAGCATTTCGCCAAGGATCGTTCCACTGCTGCCTTTTGCCTTTACAAAGCTTGAAGCGGCTCGCAGCAATAGGACTTTTCGTTCATCTTCGGGAATATCTGAATTTTTGTACTCTGCTTTTATTTCATCGATCTGTGCCTTGATCGCAAGTCCGTTCTGTTCGTACAGATCCTTGCGTTCTGTAATGTCGGTACAAATATCGAGCATTTTCAGATAATCGTCGAAGCTATCCACGTCAAAATATGCAACGGCAATTCCCATAGCTTCCAGTGTTTCCCTCATCTCAACATTGGAGGCAGTGGACGCGCTTGCGATAACAAAATCGGGGTCTGCTGATATGAGAAGCTCAAGACTCGGAGAATGCGCGCCGCCGATATTGACGGCATCGTCAAGCTCAAGCCCGAAATCCTCCCAAGCATCCTCAGCAGATGCGCAAAGCTTGCCGCCCGCAAGCATCCAAACGTCCGCGAAGCTTCCAAGAAGGGCGGCAACTCGCTCGGGGTTCTTTTTGATATTCACCTCTCGACCGAGGGCATCGGTAAAGACTACCGTATTTTTGTTCTCGTTTTTCGGTTGACCGTTACACGCTGACATAGAAAACAGAACTGCTGTGATCAACAGAAAAGCGACGATGTTCTTTATTGTTTTTACTTTCTTCATATATCCTCTTAAATGGCGTATTTCATTGACAAATCACGGAAAACGTGATATAATATTATATCATAAAAACAGATGTAAGTCAATGAAATCGAGGTAAACAGATATGTTGACGAATGAACAAATAACAAGTGTTAAAGGAAGAGGCTTTCTCAGAAACAGAGGAACCGACTGCTTCTCAGGCAGAATCGTTACGGTCGCAGGACTTTTTACTCCCGACCAGCTTCACGCTATCGCCGAATGCTCCGAGAAATACGGCAACGGCAAAGTAATATTTACCGCAAGACTTGCCGCAGAGATCGTTGGAATTCCGTTTGATAAAATTCCCGAAGCGGAAGCCTTTATGGCAGAGCGTGGATTGTATTTTGGCGGCACGGGCGCAAAGGTTCGTCCTATTACCGCTTGTAAAGGCACGACCTGCGTTTACGGAAACATTGATACACAGGCACTTGCAAAGGTTATATACGATAAGTTTTACATAGGGATGCGCGACGTGAAGCTTCCGCATAAATTCAAGATCGGAGTAGGCGGCTGTCCGAACAGCTGTATGAAGCCGAGTCTTAATGACGTAGGCGTTGAGGGATGCCGTGCGTTCTCTTTTGACAGTGAGCTTTGCCGAGGCTGTAAAAAATGTGCCGTTGCCGAAAGCTGTCCGACAAAGGCAGTATCCGTTGTCAACGGAAAGGCGGTTATCGATACGTCTAAATGCACAAGCTGCGGCGTTTGCGTTGGAAAATGTCCTTTCGGTGCTGTTCCCAAGGAAGCGGCATCGGTCTGCCGTATCTTTGTGGGCGGAACTTGGGGAAAGACTCAACGCATGGGAACACTCTTGAATAATGTCTATTCGGCAGATGAAGTTCCGACCGTTATTGAAAAGGTTATGCTTTGGTATAAGGAAAACGGATATGTCAAGGAGCGTCTTGGTGCAACAGTTGACCGTATAGGCACGGATGCTCTTGAAGCGGCAATTGCGACGGATGATCTGATCACAAGAAAAGATGACATTTTGGCAAAGCCTCTGCTTGAAAGACAATAAATATTTCTTTGCTTTCTGCAACGCAATTTTTGAGGGCTGACAGATTAATTTCTGCCAGCCCTCTTTTTTTATCTGTATTTCAAATACTCCATAAATTTCTTTGCGGCAATGGAAAGTGCATTTTGGCTTCGATAAGCCACACCTATCCTTCTGAACGCGGGCACGTCAAGCTCTTTAGCCACTAT
This sequence comes from uncultured Clostridia bacterium, assembly GCA_937893885.1. Classification (GTDB taxonomy): domain Bacteria; phylum Bacillota; class Clostridia; order Oscillospirales; family CAG-272; genus CALCTE01. The sequence continues at coordinate 4,045 of CALCTE010000078.1, forward strand.
TCTGTACGGTATTCTTCGCAGTATCAGCTCGGGAAGAATAGCAATTCCGAGACCTCCCTCAACCATTGACATCACCGCATAGTCATCCCACGTTGTAAAATGCACGTTTGGCGTGATGCCGTTTCTCTCAAAAACCTCGGAAATCTCAGCTTTCGCTCCCTTTTCAAGAAGCATAAAGGGATAATCGCACAATGCCTTTACGGGAAATTTGTCCTTATCGACAAGTGCGTGATCCTCGGGTATAACCACGAGTAGCTTATCTTCCTCCAAGAATACCGTTTCAAACTCATCGACAGTGGGCAGACGGAGAAAGCCGAGATCAACGCGCCCTGTTTTGATCCATTCCTCTATCTCGGTGTAATCGCCGAGCAATAGCTCATAGTCGATATTGGGATAGTCCTTTTGAAATTCCTTGATGATATTCGGCAGCCAATGCGTTGCCACGCTTGAAAATGTACCGATGCGGATAAGCCCCGATTGAAGTCCGTTTATTTCGTCGATCTGCTCCTGCAAACGCTCAAACTCTCGGCATACGCTTTGCGCGATTGGCAGTATCTTCATTCCGTCCGAGGTCAGCTTCACGCCTGTGCGGTTGCGTTCAAGAAGCGTAACGTTCCATTCCTTTTCCAAATCGTTTATCATACGGCTTACCGCCGATTGCGAATAATTGAGTATCTCTGCCGCCTTTGTAAAGCTGCCGTACTCCACGGTCTTGATAAACGCCATATATTTTTGTACGTTGGTGTCCATTTTCATTCCTTTATCTATGCGTTTTTGTAATGATGAATATGAGATATATTCGCTTGTGTAATTTATGATAATATGATATACTATTATCACGAAAATGTCAAGAGGTAAGAAATGAAAACATCGTATTTGAAATATATCTTTGCGCTATTGCTGTTTGGCTCAAACGGCATTGTGGCAAGTTTGATACATCTGAGCAGCTATGAGATCGTGCTTTTGCGCACGTTGATCGGAAGCCTATTATTGATCGCTATTTTCTTTATCGCAAGGGAGAAGCTGACATTTTACAAGTACAAAACGCAAAGCATCTTCCTTGCTGTGTCGGGAATTGCAATGGGAACAAGTTGGATATTCTTGTATGAGGCATACGACGAGATCGGTGTCAGCCTTGCCTCGCTCGCTTATTACTGCGGACCTGTCATTGTGATGATACTGTCGCCGTTTCTGTTCGGAGAAAAGCTCACAAAGCTCAAGGTGTGTAGCTTTCTTGTGGTGCTTGTCGGTATTTTCCTTGTCAACGGAACGGCGTTTGAGAACGGTGTGAGCGTATGGGGACTTGCCTGCGGTCTGCTCTCGGCGGTATGCTATTCGTTGATGGTCATGTTTAACAAGAAGGCGAAGGACATCACGGGGCTTGAAAACTCGATGCTTCAGCTTTTTATGGCATTTATTACAGTTGCTATCTTTGTCGGTATCAAGCAAGGCTACCGTATGCAGATCGACACACAGAGTATTATTCCCATACTTGTTTTAGGACTTCTGAATACGGGCATCGGATGTTATTTTTATTTCTCGTCTATCGGGAAGCTGCCTGTGCAGACGGTTGCGATATGCGGATATCTTGAACCACTGTCAGCGGTAGTGTTCTCGGTGATCTTCCTGAAAGAAACAATGCTGCCGATACAAATCATCGGCGCGGTTCTTATCATCGGTGGCGCAATGCTTGGTGAATACAGAAAGAAGCAAATATGAAGTGAGGGCTGACTTCG